>CALDNB010000224.1 GCA_937914775.1 uncultured Clostridia bacterium | reverse complement strand
AAGAGCAATCTTAGGTAATCCCGACATTTTGATTTTTGATGAGGCTACGTCTGCTCTTGATAACGTTTCTGAAATGTTAATTCAACAGGCAATGGAAGAACTAATGAAAACTCATACAGTTTTAATTGTTGCGCACAGGCTTACAACTATAAGAAACGTTGACAGAATACTGGTGTTTAAAGACGGCAAAATAGTGGAAGAAGGAACTTTTGAAGAACTGTCTAAAAATGACGGTGCATTTAAAGAACTGCTTACTTTTAAGAATTAAATATTTTGGTCTCTCTAACCAGAGACCATATATGCGAACATGGTGGAATAGGCAGACACGCCAGCTTGAGGGGCTGGTCGAAGCAATTCGGTGCAGGTTCAAGTCCTGTTGTTCGCACCAACAAAAAGACTTCCCAACAGGGAAGTTTTTTTGTTGGTAATAGATTTAGAGGACTTGAACCTTAAGAAGGCACGAACCGTTAAGTAAAACAGTCCGGGGGACTGTTTTATAGGTGAGTGGTGCGCAGACGGGTACCGAAGCCAAGGGCTTGGGTCGTCAAGCAAGGTAGATTGCGAAGCAATATACGTCCTGTTGTTCGCACCAACAAAAAACTCCCCGTACGGGGAGTTTTTTTAATTACAAATTATTCAACTGTTTCAATTTTGATTATGTTGGTGTTACCTGATTCACCTGTAGTAACACCGCCTGTTATTACTATTTTGTCCTTTGAATTAAGGGACAGTATTTTCTCTGTTATTTTCTTTGCAGAGTAAAACAGCACATCTGTTGAAGGGTACTTTTCGCACATGGCAGGAATTACGCCCCAGGAAAGAGCAAGTCTCCGCCACGTTCTTTTATCAGTTGTTAATCCGATTATAGGCATCGGTGGACGAAAACGTGATACCATTCGTGCAGTCATTCCTGAAATTGACCATGCAACAATTGCCTTTGCATCAAGGTCAATAGCCATTCCGCAAGCGGAGTGAGAAATGGCGTCAACTTCGTTTTTTATGCGGAATTCAGCGTTGTGCAGTCTTTTTATGTAATGAATATTACATTCGGTTGTTTCTATTATTTTTGCCATCGTTTTAACTGTTTCTACAGGATATTTACCTGCTGCAGTTTCTCCTGACAGCATTACTGCACTTGTTCCGTCATAAACGGCGTTTGCCACGTCAGAAATCTCTGCTCTTGTGGGACGTGGGTTAGTAATCATTGATTCCAACATTTCTGTAGCGGTAATTACTCTTTTGCCAAGTAATCGGCACTTTGTAATAAGTTTTTTCTGTATTGACGGCAACAAGTCAAAGGGAACTTCTACACCCATATCGCCTCGTGCTACCATAATACCGTCGCACTTTTCACAAATTTCGTCAATGTTATCAAAGCCTGACTGGTTTTCTATTTTTGCAATAAGTTCTGTGTTGTCGGCGTTTAAAGATTTTAAATGATTATGGACATCAATTAAGTCCTGCTTATTTGAAACAAAGGAACAGGCAATGTAATCAACGCCGTTCTTTATACCAAACTCAATATCTTGTTTATCCTGTTCTGACAAGTATTTTTGCTTCATAACCTTGCCTGGAAAACTCATACTTTTTCTGTTTGATAATTCTCCGCCTACAATAACTTTACAATTTATTTCTGTATCGGTGGTATTTTCTACCTCAAAGTAAATAAGTCCGTTGTTAAGGAGAATTGTGTCCCCTTTGGACAATTCTTTTGCAAGGTTTGGATATGTAACTGAAACAATGTGCTCGTTTCCTATTAATTCTTTAGTTGTAAAGGTGAATTTATCGCCCTCATTTAAAAAGATTTTGTCGTTTTCGAAAGTTTTAATTCTATATTCGGGTCCTTTTGTGTCAAGCATAATTGCTATAGGCAAATTAAGGTCTTCGCGAACTTTTTTTATCATATCAATTCTCTTTTGGTGCTCGTCGTAAGTACCGTGAGAAAAGTTAAGTCTTGCAACATTCATTCCTACTTTGCATAAACCAATAAGAGTTTCTTCTGATTCACTTGCGGGTCCTATAGTACATACAATTTTTGTTTTACGCATAATTACGATGCCTACTTTCTAATGTTTTTTACATTATATCACATTAATCCTGATATTTCAATTATTGACTTTTGTTTTTTACAAAATCAAGGAATTTCTTAACATTTCTGTATGAAGTTTGTTTATTGCAGTATGCATAAACTACATATCGTTCATTAAAATCTGCTACATCTAAATTACACACTTTGGCACTTTCTTTGGTATAAGCGTGTTCTCTGCCAAGACCAATTCCAATTCCTGAGGCAATTAGTTTTTCGTAGCACTCTATATCGTTTATTTGTGCAACTATGTTTGGTGAAAATCCTGCTCTTTCACAAGCACGAATAAGTAATTTGTGCATATTACTTTTTTCACTTAATGATACAAAGGGGTGATTGTGCAGTTGCTTTAAAGTCAGTCTTCTACCCAAAAGAGGACTGTTAGATGCTACTTTTAATTTAATGCGCATATTAAACAGTTCAAACATTTCATAGTCCTGATAAATGTCTTTTTTTTCATCTATTATTATATCATAGTTTTCAATGGAACTGCTTTCGTAATCAAAAACAGTCTTAAATGTAATATGCGGAAATTGTTTGTTGTATTCAATAATATAATCTGTTATATTTTTTCGCATAGCGCAAACAAGTATTTTAATTTCTCGTTTGTCTGTTTCTGTATCTTTTAAATCGTTTACAGCACTGTCCAGTTCTGAAAAAACAGTAACAAGTGCTTGTTGCAGTCTTTTGCCGTTATTGTTTAATACTATGCGGTTGTAAGCCCTGTCAAACAGTTTGCAACCAAGTTCGCTCTCTAAGTGTCGTACAGAAGCGGAAACAGAAGAGGTGGGAACCATATATTTTTCTGCCGTTTTTGTAAAACTCTCATTTTTAGCGCTTTCAAAAAAATATCTTAACTGTAAAATTTCCATTATGTATTCCTCCTGATATTAACATTTTACTATATATTTAAAAATGTTGCAAGTAGATAAAATGACATTCTGTACAGTTTGGTAAATTGGTGGTAAAATTGACAAAGTATGAAATGAAAGAGGAGAATGTTATGAGTAAAGCAGAAATTTTGTTTTTGAACAATAAGGCAATGGATGAACTTGGTGCTTCATCTATGAAAGATGTTATAGCAGATGTTGAAAACGTATATGTTTTGACTCAGGCAGGAGACGTAATTGCTCCCGGAAAATGTGTAATGCGCTGGGGTAATACAGTTGAAGACGAAAATATTTTAGGTCGTATCAACGCTATGCCCGGTTATATTGGCGGCGAATATGATATGGCAGGAATTAAATGGATTGGCAGTGGACCGATGAATTATAAAAAAGGTCTGCCCCGAGCAAGTGTTACAATAATACTTAACGACCCTGATACAAAACTACCTCTTTGTGTTGCTGACGGAACAAAAGTAAGCACAATGAGAACTGGAGCGTCAGGCGGTGTTGCAATTAAACACCTTGCAAAGAAAGATGCGTCAGTTATGACTATATGCGGAGCAGGAGCACAGGCTCCAACCCAACTTGAAGCAGCCCTTATTGCCAGACCTACAATAAAAACTCTTTACATATATGATATAAGACCTGAAAATGCACAACGTTTTGCAGATGAAGTAAATTCGAAATACCCCGATATAAAAGCAATTCCAACTGACGATATAGAGTTTGCAACAAAACAGAGTGATATTATTGACTGTGTAACTCTTGCAAGCGAGCCTTTTATTAAAGGTGAATGGCTAAAAAAAGGTGCTCTTGTTATGAATATGGCGGATTATGAAGTGGATAATGAATGTGTAAATAAATCAAGTAAAGTTGTAGTTGATTACTGGGAAAATGTAAAGCACCGTATGATAAGCACAGTTGCTCTTATGTGGAAAGACGGACTGTTTAAAGACGAAGACCTTCACGCTGAAATCGGTGATATTGTAAACGGAACAAAAGCAGGGCGTGAAAACGATGATGAAATTATTTATTTTAACGCAGTAGGTGCGGGAATTATGGATATCGCTGTTACTGCCCGTTGTTATAAAAATGCTGTAAATTTGGAAAAGGGAATAAAACTTCCTTTCTGGGAATAAAACACAAGTTAAAACTGTCAACTGCTGTTGACAGTTTTTTTGTTTGATGATATAATTAAAAAAATTAAATATTCGTCGCGTATGATTAATTCATTTTTACAGGGGAAGTGCGGTGAAAATCCGTCACAACAGTCATTACGGTTACAGTCCGAATACCTGTCCGACGGATTTGTTTGTTAATTTTCTTGGGCAATGGAGAAAATACATTATTTTGTGCCATTGTCGGCACTTTTTTTAATTTTAGGAGGAACTATTATGAAAAAGTTATTTTTTGTTGTGCTTGTTTTAATTACACTTGTGTCCTGCACTTCAAAGGAGCCTTTAGTTGTTTCGGAAGGAGAAACTTTATATGTAATTTCTGTTACTGAGCAATCCGCTTATGACTGCGAATTTTTAAGTGATTATATGGAAAAACTAAAAGAAAACGGTGAATTTGAATACACGGAAAGTGATGGAATGATTACATCTGTAAACGGACTATATAATAAAGATGATTTCAGTAAATGCTGGATGTTATATACTTCCGATGAAGAAAACGCAAATACAGGTTGGGGCACTATTGAATACAACGGAAATGTTTACGGTTCGTCACTTTTTGGCGCTGACAAGTTAAAAATAAAACCTGGTATGTTATATTTTTGGGTGTATAAATAATGAAAAACATTAAGGATATTTCATTTATGGGGACGTTTGTAGCGCTTTTAATAGCGGCTCAATACGTGTTAAGTTTTATAAGCGGTATTGAAATTGTCACCGTATTATTGCTTTGTTACTGTTTTGTTTTTGGAAGTGTAAAAGGCATTATTGTATCTACCGTATTTTCTTTTGTCAGATGCCTTGTTTTTGGGTTTGATTTAAAAGTAATAATACTTTACTTAATTTACTATAATTTATTTGCGTTGTTTTTTGGATTTCTTGGCAAAAAAACAGACAAACTAAGCATTATAACATTATGTTCAGTTATATTTACTGCTCTTTTCACTTTGCTTGACAATATTATTACACCCCTGTTTTTCGGTTTTAGTAAGAATGCAGCAATTACATATATGTTTTCGTCTGTTTACACAGTTGTTCCGCAGATAATATGCACTTTTGTTACAGTATTATTGTTATTCAATCCTCTGGTTAAAATAATGATTAAGTATAAAAACAGTTGACAAAATAATTAATTGTTATATAATATCATTACACCATATTAGGAAACGGATGGGATTTAATGAATATTATTTTAGTTGGTTGCGGTAAAGTTGGTAATGCACTTGTAAAAATTCTTTATGACGAGGGGCACAACATTACTGTAATTGATACTAACTCAAACAAAATTAATCAGATTACAGAAGAAATTGATGTAATGGGCATCGTTGGAAACGGCTCATCAATTTCTGTTTTAGAAGAAGCAAACTTTGAAAATGCCGATGTATTAATTGCGGTTACAGGCTCTGATGAATTAAATCTTCTTTGCTGTATGTTTGCAAAAAAAGCGGGACATTGCCGTTGTGTTGCACGTGTACGAAATCCTATATACAGTCAGGAAATCGAGTTTATAAAGCAACAACTGGGTATTTCAACAATTATTAATCCTGAACTTGCAACTGCACGTGAATTATCAAGAGTACTGCGTTTTCCGTCTGCAAGTCATATCGATACTTTTGCTGACGGTAAAGTTCGTCTTATTAAATTTGAACTTAAAGATGCTTACGGTTTTGACAGAATGCCTCTTAAAGATATTAGCGATAAATACGGTTGTGATGTGCTTATTTGTGCAGTTGAACGCGGTCACGAGGTAATTATTCCTGATGGTAATTTTGTCCTTAATGTCAACGATATTGTTACAGTTATTGCTACAAAAGAAAATGCAGTTGAGTACTTTAAAAAACTGCATCTTCAGGTTGCTCCCGTTAAGAATTCACTGATTGTTGGCGGCGGTGCAATTGCATATTACCTTGCTAAAGATTTACTCCAGCATAATATTGATGTAAAAATTATTGAGAGAGATATGGAACGTTGTGAGTACCTTGCCGAACTGTTACCCGATGCAACAATCATTCACGGTGACGGTACAGACAGACAGTTGCTTACAACAGAAGGAATTGAAGATGCTGAATCCTTTGTGGCTCTTACAGATCTGGACGAAGAAAATATGATGCTTTCTATGTATGCTAAAAAGCAGGGTGTCAATACAAGAATTTCCAAAATCAACAGATTTGAATTTGATGAATTGTTAGATGAACTTGATATTGGTAAAGTTGTATTTCCAAAGCATCTTACATGTGATTTTATTTTGCAGTATATAAGAGCCTTGCAGAACGAAAAAGGAAGCAACGTTAAGACTTTGTACCAGATACTTGACAACAGAGTAGAAGTAGTTGAGTTTTCTGTTGCTGAAGAGTCTGAAGTTACCGACATTCCTTTGTCAGAACTGCAACTTAAACCAAATCAACTTATTTGCTGCATAACAAGAGGCGACCAGGTTATTATCCCACGCGGTAAAAACATGATAAAAGTCGGGGATACAGTAATTGTTGTGTCATTAAATCACGGTCTTAACGACCTTAATGATATAGTTGCCGATTAATGGGGGAACAGTATGAATCTGTCAATTGTGTTTTATATTTTGGGTAAAGTAGTTCTTTGCGAAGGCTTTTTACTTGCTTTACCTTTAATTGTTTCAATCATATATAAAGAGCCTGTAACTATCAGCGCTTTTGTTATAACTATATTAATTTGTGTGGCTGCGGGTCTTTTGTGTATGGTCAGAAAACCTAAAAACAGAGTATTCAACATAAAAGAGGGGTTTTTAGTTACTGCCCTTAGTTGGATAGTTATTAGTGTTTTAGGTTGTATTCCTTTTATTTTAACAGGCGTTTTAACTTCACCGGTTTCTGCTCTTTTTGAAACTGTTTCGGGTTTTACCACAACGGGTGCCAGTGTAATTACCGACCTTGATATAGTGCCGAAAGGCATTTTGTTCTGGCGAAGTCTTACACATTGGATTGGCGGTATGGGTGTTTTAGTATTTGTACTTATGTTAAAAGCACCTTCTGGCGGTTCCGATACCAACCTTATGAAAGCAGAGAGCCCCGGTCCTCAGGTTGAAAAACTTGTGCCTAAATTACAGGTTACTGCGAAAATTTTATACGGTATTTATTTTGGCTTAACTATATTGGAAGCAGTGCTGTTATTACTTGGTAAATTGCCATTATTTGATGCGTTAACTCTGTCATTTGGTACAGCAGGTACAGGTGGCTTTGGCATCAGAAACGACAGTATTGCAAGTTACAGTTCTTATATTCAATGGGTTATAGGTATTTTTATGGTTTTATACGGTATCAACTTTACCTTTTATTTTTTGTTGCTTATCAGAAAACCTAAAAAAGCCTTTTCTATGGAAGAAGTTCGTGCTTATCTAATTATTATTGCCTGTGCGGTATTAATAATTATGTTTGATATGCGTGACAGAATTCCTGTAATATGGGACAACCTGCGTTATGCTTTTTTCCAGGTTGGAGCGGTTATAACTACAACAGGTTATGCAACTGCCGATTTCAATAGCTGGAATATGGTTTCACGTACAGTTCTTGTTTTGCTGATGTTTATCGGCGCCTGTGCAGGAAGTACGGGCGGAGGTATTAAAGTCTCCAGAATTCTTATTATGTGGAGAACTGTAAAAAAAGAAATAAAGCAATTTATACACCCCAACAGAGTAGGAAAAGTTACCTTAAATGACAAAACTGTTGCTCACGAGGTTGTTCGTTCGGTGAACGTTTTCGTTATGGCTTACTTGTTTATTCTTGCTTTGTCTGTTGTTTTAATTTCAGTTGACGGTTATGATTTTACAACAAACTTTAATTTTTACAAACTAGATTGTGTAAATATATATAAATATATTTATTATATATACTAACTATTTAAATAGGAATGTGGATATATGCCAAAGTTATCCACAATTTT
>CALDNB010000223.1 GCA_937914775.1 uncultured Clostridia bacterium | reverse complement strand
CATATTCTTCACCTATCCTTTAACTATATTGTATCATATCGGTCTACCAACCGAAATATGATGTTTTCGCAACCTTTGGTTGCCTTGTTTATTATTATATGTATCGTCACCGCTAAATTATACCACAAAATTACAAAAAATGCAAACTTCCGTTGTCTATTAAAATTGCTCCGTAAGCAGAGGGGTTTAAAAATCGTATGCCGTTTAATTCTCCGTCAAATTTGAGATGGGGGTGACCGAAAAGCACAAGATTTGCCTTGTACTTTGTGGCTTCTTTTAAAAGTCCGTAAATGTTTTGCCTTACACCGTAAAGGTGTCCGTGAGTGGCAAAAATAGTATATCCCGAAAAGTCCATTACTATTTTATCGGGAAAATCGCAAAAATGGTCGTTGTTTCCTTTTATAAAACAAGTATATAAATGGGGATAATCCGCCTTAATCAGTTGTGCGTCTTTTGCACCGTCGCCCAGGTGCATAAGATGGGTTATGTCCTTTTCCGTATCAAGTATATTTCTGGTCATCCGTGTGCTTCCGTGAGTGTCTGACACTACAAGCATTTTCATAAGTTTCACCTCGCAAAATATTTTAACACTTTATTAAATTTTTGTCCATATATTGATTATTTTTACAAATATGATATAATTATTATGGTGATTAATATGGATTATTACAGCGAAACGGCAGTAAAATATAAATTAACTGCGAAAGATTATTTAAAAATAGGCGGAATAGTGGCAACAGGACTGGTTATTGCCCTTTTGTCCTTTATGTTCGGTGCACAGTTTTTTGTGTTACTTATTGCAGCCGACATTTACGGAATGTATTATTTTATAAGCAGATTTAACTGCGAATACGAGTACCTTGTTACAAACGGGGAACTTGATGCAGACAAAATAATTGCAAAAAGCAGAAGAAAACGTCTTGCAAACGTAAAGTCAGGGGAATTTTTACTTATCGCAAAATACAGCGAAAAGTATCAGCATCAGATAAATTCCTGTGTAAGAAAGATTAACGCCCCCAAAGGCGGAACACATTTTGCAATTTACCAGAAATCAATGCAGAAAAACTGCATATTTTTTACTCCCGACGGGAAAATGCTTGAAAACTTAAAAGCAAACGTGGGAAAAGGTGTGTATATTGATGATTAGGGGATTAGGTACAGACATAGTTGAGATTAAACGAATAGAAAAAGCAATGGCAAAAGAGGGGTTTTTGGAAAAAGTATTTAACCCTGAAGAAATAGAATATATAAAGGACAATCCCTTACGCTGTGCAGGGCTTTTTTGTGCAAAAGAAGCGGTGGCAAAAGCAACAGGCCTTGGTCTTTCTAAAACAGGCATAAAAAACATTCACATTTCCCACACCAAAGAGGGTGCACCAACAGCCACAGTTGACGGTACAGAATATGTTTTTCACCTGTCAATTTCTCACTCGGAGAACTATGCAACAGCCACAGCAATTTGTCTTTTAAAGGACTGATTAAAATGAAACTTATTACAGTTGAACAAGCAAAAAGAATAGATTATGATACTATAAACAATTACGGCGTACCCCAAAGCCTCCTTATGGAGGTAGCAGGGAAAGCCGTTGCAGACGAAACCTTTTTGGGCGTAGACAAAACCTACGCCGTAGTATGCGGAAAAGGCAACAACGGGGGAGACGGATGCGTTTGTGCCCGTCACCTTTATTCCATGGGTGCAACCATTACAATAGTTACTCCCGTACCTTTTGACAGTGAGCCTTTAAAAATCGCACAAAGTTTTGGAGTACCTGTTACAACTGACTGGGAAAATTCCATAAAGAGTGCAGACGTTGTTGTTGATGCAATACTTGGCATCGGTGCACAGGGTGAACCAAAACCGCCTTTTGACCGTGTTATTGATTTAATAAACCAAAAGGAATACGTGGTATCAGTTGATGTACCCACAGGGGTAAATGCCGACACAGGGGAAGTTGCAGCATCCGTTATTAAAGCGGACAAAACTGTTACTTTCGGCTTTGCAAAAGCGGGACTTATGATGTACCCTGCACGGAAATACGCAGGGGAAACAATTGTTAAAGAAATTGGCTTTATGGCAAAGGACCTGAAAACAGAAATATATACAACAGATAAACCTAAGTTTCCCCGCATCCAGCCCGATGCTCACAAGTTCCAGAAGGGCAGCGTGGCGGTAGTGGCAGGGTGCGAAAAATATATGGGAGCACCATATCTGGCGGCAGTTTCTGCACTGCGTTCGGGTTGCGGAATAGTAACCTTATTCCACCCTACAACAGAAAATTACACAGCAATATGTCCCGAACTTATTTCGGTAAAATGCAAAAACGAGAATGGTGTGTTTTCTTTTGATGCAATACCCGACATACTGTCACAAACCGAAAAAGCAAAAGCGGTGGTTTTAGGTCCCGGACTTTCCGTTACAGACAACACAAGGAAGTTGGTAGCAGAAATAATTAAAAATTACAAAGGAACACTTGTCCTTGATGCAGACGGAATAAACGCCGTAACTCCGAATATACTTAAAGAAAAAAACTGCGAAATTATAATTACGCCTCACACGGGCGAAATGTCAAGGTTTTTGGGGGCAGCCCTAAGCGGTGACATAATCGGTATAGCCAAAAAGACAGCACAGGAATATAATGTTACTGTGGTGTTAAAATCTGCTTCAACCGTTGTGGCATCGCCCAATGACTGTGTTTTTCTAAACACCCTCGGCAACTGCGGAATGGCTACTGCAGGAAGCGGTGACGTTTTAGCAGGAATAATCGGCAGTCTTTGTGCACAGGGTTTTTCACCTCGGGACAGTGCCGTAAACGGAGTTTTAATTCATAGTCTTGCAGGGGACAGAGCACGGGACAAAAAAGGTGAACATTATATGAACGCAACAGATATTATAGAGGAGATAAGGTTAAAATGATAAGCAAGTACAGGACCTGGTGCGAAGTAAATTTAGACACCATATATGAAAATTTCATAAAGTACAGAAATTTTGTAGGAAAAGACACTAAAATTATGGCGGTAATAAAAGCAGACGCTTACGGTCACGGTGCAATTCCCTGTGCCGAGAAACTGCAGGGGGTTACAGACTATTTTGCAGTTGCTTTTGCAGACGAAGCCGTTGATTTAAGAGAAAACAACATTACCGCACCTATACTTATTCTGGGATACTCACCCAAAACTACTGCAAAAACAATCGTAGAACAAGACATAACTGCCACAGTTTACGATGTTGACTGTGCAAAGGAACTGTCTAAAGAGGCAAAAAAACAGGGCAAAACTGCAAAAATCCATATAAAGATTGATACAGGTATGTCAAGAATAGGCTTTCTCTGGGACAGCCCCGAAACAATAAACCAAATCACAGAAATATCAAAACTGGAAAACATAGAAACAGAGGGTATTTTTACCCACTTTGCCACCGCCGACGAGGAGGACTGCACCTTTACAAATCTGCAGTTCAGGCGTTTTATGTCAATAGTAAACACTCTTGAAAAAAGCGGCGTAAAATTTAAAATAAAACATTGTTGCAACAGTGCAGGTGCTATGAGATTTCCAGATATGCACCTTGATATGGTAAGAATAGGCATTGGTCTTTACGGCTGCTATCCGTCGGAATTTAATTACAACCTTGACCTTGCTCCTGCAATGTCCATGAAAACAAGGGTTGTTAACGTAAAAACCGTAAAAAAAGGCGATTCCGTAAGTTACGGCGCACCCTTTACAGCAAAAGAGGACATGAAAGTTGCCACCATTTCCGTTGGCTATGCTGACGGGTACTTAAGAACACTGTCAGACAAGGCGAGTGTTCTTGTAAACGGAAAATATGCAAAAATTTTAGGCAGAATTTGTATGGACTTATGTATGATTGATGTTTCAGATGTTAATAATATTAGTGTTGGTGATGAAGTTCTTCTTTTTGGTACCAAAGATGACGGAATTTTGCCCGTCAGCCAGTTGGCTTCTATTTCAG
>CALDNB010000222.1 GCA_937914775.1 uncultured Clostridia bacterium | reverse complement strand
TGTTAAATATGAAATTTTTGATTTACCTGGTACATATTCTTTAATTCCTCATTCAAAAGAAGAGGAAGTTGCTCGTGATTTTATATGCTTTGGTAATGCGGACAAAGTAATTGTAGTTTGTGATGCGACCTGCCTTGAACGAAATCTTAACCTTGTATTGCAAACTATTGAAATAAAAAACAATGTTATAGTTTGTGTTAATCTTATTGACGAAGCAAAACGAAAGAAAATCGAGGTAGATTTGGAAAAATTGCAACAAATGTTAGGCGTTCCTGTAGTGGGTACAGATGCCTCTAAAGGTAAAGGATTAAATGAGTTGCTTGGGCGTGTTGAAACATCTCCCACAACTCCTGTTACGGTAAGGTATGTAAGGCCTGTAGAAGAGGCTTTGTGCGAAATGACCGATTTATTAAAAACAAAAATCAAAGAAACAGATTTGAATTTACGTTGGATTGGATTAAAAATTCTTGATTACGACGAAGAATTGGTGGCAAGTATTTCAAAATATGTAGGATATAATTTAAATGCAGATGATGATTTTAAAAGAGTAAGGGAAGACCTTGCAAAAAAAGGGTACTTTGGAGAAAAACTGACTGATACAATAGTGTCGTGCATTGTTTTGACTGCCGAGGATATATGTAATGAAACAGTAGTAGTTAACGATGTGAAATATACTCAAAAAGACAGGAAAATTGACAGAATTCTCACAAGCCGTGTTACGGGAATTCCTGTTATGCTGTTACTTCTGGGCGTTGTTTTATGGATAACTATAGTAGGAGCAAATTATGTTTCGGAATATTTGTCTTCGGCACTGTTCTTTTTGGAAGACAGACTGGTGGACTTTTTCAACTATATAAATGCACCAAAAATAATATACGAAATTTTGGTGTATGGAGTTTACAGGGTATTGGCGTGGGTAGTATCTGTTATGCTTCCGCCTATGGCAATATTCTTTCCGCTATTTACCTTGTTGGAGGACTTGGGATATCTTCCGAGAATTGCATTTAATCTTGATAAATCATTCAGGAAATGCAATGCCTGTGGAAAACAGGCACTTACTATGTCTATGGGATTTGGGTGCAATGCCGCAGGGGTTGTTGGCTGCAGAATTATAGATTCCCCAAGAGAACGCCTTGTTGCAATGATTACCAACAGTTTTGTTCCATGCAACGGCAGATTTCCAACTTTGATTTCAATTATTACTATGTTTTTGGTTTTTTCAGTTTCGGGTGCGGCACAGTCCCTTTATGGCGCACTTCTGGTAACGTTATTTATACTTTTTGGTATAATGATGACATTTTTAGTGTCCTTTATACTTTCAAAAACGGTGTTAAAGGGAGAAGCGTCAGCCTTTACTCTGGAATTGCCCCCTTACCGTAAACCGAAAATCGGAAGAATAATTGTTACATCTATAATTGACAGAACATTGTTCGTTTTGGGAAGAGCAGTTGCTGTTGCTGCGCCTGCAGGGCTTATAATATGGGTTCTTGCAAATGTGAGTGTTGGTGGTACCAGTTTGCTCTTATACTGCAGTAACTTTTTAGACCCCTTCGCACGTCTTATAGGTATGGACGGAGTAATCCTGTTTGCCTTTATACTTGGGTTTCCTGCAAATGAAATCGTAATACCTATAATTATAATGTCATATATGTCAACAGGTACTTTGATTAATATTACCGACTTATCGGTGCTTCGTGATTTACTTGTGAGTAACGGATGGACCTGGGTTACTGCAATATCTGTAATGTTTTTTTCTCTTATGCACTGGCCCTGTTCAACTACTCTTATGACGATAAAAAAAGAAACAGGAAGTATTAAATGGACAGTTTTGTCAGCCATTGTTCCCACATTATGCGGTATTGTTGTGTGCTTCTTGTTTAATTTGCTTGTACTATTGATTTTATAACAACATTTTGATATAATAAATTCAAGGAAGGTACTTACTTATGAAAAATTTATTATTAATTGGCGATTCTATAAGAATGGGCTATGACAAATCTGTTAAAAAGACATTGGAAAACAAAGTTAATGTAATATTTCCATCTGAAAACTGCCGTTTTGCTTCTTATGTTTTAAGATATTTCCACGAATATTTAGGGGACATAAAGGGCGAAGATATAGATGTTATTCACTGGAACGCAGGTCTTTGGGACTGTTTGAGACTTTTTGAAGAAGAACCACATACACCAATCGAAGTGTATGAGTACTACATAGAACGTATATGTGTAAGAATTAAGAAAATCTGCCCCAATGCGAAAGTGGTTTTTGCTACATCAACAACAGTTCTGTCAGAAAAAATGAGCAAAGATTTCAAGCGTTACAATGAAGAAATTGCAAAATACAATGAGGTTGCCGTAAAGGTAGTAACCAAGTACGGTTTTAAAGTCAACGATTTGTATTCGGCGTCAGTAAAACTTCCCGAGGAAGCACATTCTGACCCTGTTCACTACTATACTTCTTTAGGTACAGAAATTTTCACAAACTGTGTTCTTGATGCAGTTCTGCCACTGCTTGAAATTGATGAACCGCTCTGTTACCGTGAGGAAATGTACACAGACAAACCTATTGGAATTTAAAATTACATAAATAAAAACCCGTTTGTGACATTTTCCTGAAGTGCCATACGGGTTTTTTTGGTATTTTTACGAAACTTTAGTATATAATATTACGTCTAACTTATAAGGAGGTAGAGGCAATTGAAAAAATCATACTCAGAAATAACACCCTATGTTAAAGAACTTGCTAATTTATCATGCAGTAACAATAATATAAAGCCGGAAATGTATAACGAGCATAATGTTAAAAGAGGTCTTCGTGACCTTGACGGTAACGGCGTAATAACAGGTCTTACCGAAATTTCTCATATAAAGGCAAAAGAAAAAGACGGAACTCCCTGTGAGGGTGAACTGTACTTTCGCGGATATAATGTTAAAGAACTGGTAGCGGATTTTAATAAAAGCGGAAGATTTGGTTTTGAAGAAGTAATATATCTTCTTTTGTTTTCGGAACTTCCAAATAGAGAGCAACTGGATAAATTTAAGGAAACACTTGCCCAGTATCGCAGTCTTCCTCAGTCTTTTGTCCGTGATATGATATTAAAAGCACCAAGCAAAGATATGATGAACACCCTTTCGCGAAGTGTTCTTGCCTTGTATTCTTACGATGATAATCCTGATGATACTTCAGTGGAAAACGTGTTAAGACAAAGTCTTCAACTAATATCTGTGTTTCCCCTTTTGGCGGTTTACGGTTATCACGGGTACAGACATTATCATTTAAACAAGAGTTTGCATATAAGAAATCCGAAACCGCATTTGTCAACGGCGGAAAATTCT
>CALDNB010000221.1 GCA_937914775.1 uncultured Clostridia bacterium | reverse complement strand
ACCCCTGCTTCCAAAGCATTTGCTTTAGGTACAATAATGTTTTTAATCCCTTTATCTCTGGCAATTATCGCCATTGGCAAAACACCGTTTACACGTCTTATCTCGCCATCTAATGACAATTCGCCGCAAATCATATAATCCTCCAATGCACTTTGAGGGATAATTCCTGTTAACGACAAAAGTGCAACCGCTATTGGTAAATCATATACGGCACCCTCTTTTTTAACATCAGCAGGTGCTAAGTTTACAATAATTCGTTTAACTGGCAAAGTATATCCGCAGTTCTTAATTGCCGCTTTTATACGTTCTTTGCTTTCTTTTATACCTGTGTCGGGCAAACCCACAATATCAAAAGCAGGCAGACCTGAAGACAAGTCCACCTCAACATCTATTATTATGCCGTCAATACCGGCTAATGCACAAGACTTTACTTTTGAAATCATCTGTTGCACCCCACTGCAAATTACAATATTTCCTGTCCGCCGTTTCCTATTTCAGTAATATAGAATGATGGCTCGTAGCCGATTTTTTCTGTGTATGCTTTTTTGCAACTGTTAATGTAATTGTCAATTGCATCTTCTCTTATAATACTTACTGTGCAACCGCCAAAACCTGCCCCTGTCATTCTTGAGCCGATTACTCCGTCAACTTTTAGTGCTTCTTCTACTAAAGTGTCAAGTTCAACACCTGTTACTTCGTACAAATCACGAAGAGAATTGTGAGACTGTATCATATACTGTCCGAAAGCAAGTATGTCGTTGTTCTTTAAGGCTTCTACACTTTTTAAAACTCTGTCGTCTTCATATATAACGTGCTGTACTCTGTTTTTAATAATCTCGTCTTTAATAAGGTCTTTGTGCTGTTCGAATTCCTCTACCGTAATGTCACCAAGACAGGTTTTGTCAGGCATTGCAGTTTTTAGTATCTCAAGACCTGCTTCGCACTGCGAACGTCTTTCGTTATATTTTGAATCAGCAAGACTTCGTTTTTTGTTTGTGTTTGTAACTACAATTTTGTAACCGTCCATTTTTATCGGTACTAAATCGTATGACAAGTCTTTGCAGTTTAAGAATATAATTTTGTTTTCTTTTCCCATAGCAGATGCAAACTGGTCCATAATTCCGCAGTTTACGCCAACGTAATTGTGCTCTGCCATCTGGCTGATTTTTGCCATTTCCACCATATCTACGGGAGTATCAATATTTTTTGCTTCGTTTGAAAATACTGCAAAAGTAAGTGCTGTTGCAACTTCTATTGCCGCAGATGAAGACAAACCGCCTCCGTGAGGTGTGGTGTCATCATAAAGCATATCACAGCCTACAATTTCGTAGCCGCCCTTTTGCATTTCCGCAATAATACCCGCCTGGTAGTTACCCCACCATAAGTCTTTATAAGCATTAATATCTTCTGTGTTGATGCTTACTCTGTCAGGCAAATCAGTTGCAGCCATATTTACGATTTTGTCCTGT
>CALDNB010000220.1 GCA_937914775.1 uncultured Clostridia bacterium | reverse complement strand
TTGTACTGCAAAACGGCGTGTATAATTTATTTAACTACGAAAAAGGACTTGTTACGGAATTAAAGCGGGGACTTTCGGGAATTAACCGTATAAAACTTTACGGAAACGACCACAGTGTAGGAGTGGTTGGCTTTGTTGTTGACGGTATAGACAGCGTTACCGTGTCTTCCTTATTAGATGAGAAGTTTGATATTGCATCACGGGGAGGACTCCACTGTGCAATACTTGCCCATAATTCAATAGGCACAACAGATACAGGACTTGTCCGCCTTAGTGTAAGCAGATTTAATACAATAGATGAAATTGAAAAAGCAGTAGGTGCCATAAAGCGGATTTTATAAATCCGCTTTATTAAATTTATGTTTCATTGTAGATTTTATATTGATATTATGATACAATACTTATGATAGAAGGTGAAATTGTGTCTTTTTACGAATTTTTATTTGACTGGACAAACTATACATTTATGAGAAATGCCTTTTTGGCAATACTTTTAATAACTCCAGTTTTTGGCCTCCTTGGAAGTATGATTGTCAACAACAAAATGTCATTCTTTTCTGACGCTTTAGGTCACAGTGCATTAACTGGCGCAGGTATCGGTGTTGTACTTGGTATTTCCAACATAAATATTTCTATGATTTTGTTCTCGGTAATTTTTGCCGCAGGTATAGTTTATATAAAACACGTTAGTAAAACGTCAATGGATACTACCATCGGCGTATTCTCTTCAGTAGCAGTTGCTCTCGGTCTTGTTCTGTTATCAGGGGAGGGTTACAGCAAATATTCTTCACTTATTGTCGGCGATATTTTAAGTATAACCCCCAAAGAAACGGCAATGCTTCTTATGTTACTTGCAGTTGTTCTTTTGGTGTGGTTTATTTTATACAGACAGTTAACTCTTGTAAGTCTTAGTAAGCCCATAGCCACAAGCAGAGGTGTAAATGTGGTTATGGTTGAAACGGTGTTTACAGTCTTAATTGCCGTTGTTGTTACAGTTTCTGTTAAGTGGGTAGGTTTGCTTATAATAAATTCATTGTTTATTCTTCCTGCTGCGTGTTCAAGAATGGTTGCTAAGAATATGAAACAGTATGTAAGCCTTTCCGTTGTTATTTCTGTTTTGTGCGGAATTACAGGCTTGTTTACTGCCTATCATCTGGGAACACCTGCAGGGGCTACGATTGCACTGTATTGCGGAGTACTTTACTTTTTGTTTTTTATTTTCAAAAGGAGATAACTTATGAAAAAATTCTTTTTATTGTTAATTGCATTGCTTTTGTTATGTGTGAATGTTTATGCCTCCTCCGGAGTGCAAACAGCAATGCAGACATTAAAATTGAATAGTGCAGAAGTTATAGAAACTACAGATACAGGTAATGGTTATTACTTTACTGTATTGACTGAAAGCGGTGTTTGTTACGTTAACTGCACCTATGACGGAGTTGTTTTGTCCTATGTTAAAGACGTGCAAAAGGAACATAGTCCCCTTCCGTTTTTAACAAAAAACGATGCTAAAAGATTTGCACAGGCCTTTGTTATCAATGTTGCTCCTGATATTTTAGGTACAATTGATTTGTCAAAAGCTGAAGTGACTTATAACGGCATTTTTAATGTTGTTTATTATAGAGTACATAACGGCATTGTTTATGGTAATAATTATGTATCTTTGGGTGTTGACGGCGACACGGGTGAAATTTTGTCTTATTACAGAGAATATGAGAAAGATGCAGTTTTTGCTGATTTTGGCAATCTGGTTTCACCTCAACATATTTTTGATTTGTTTAAAAAAGAGGGACAACTTAACCTTACATATAATAAAAGTGTTTCAGGCAGCAATGTTTCTGTTTATCCTGTATATACCCTGGACCAGACTCTTTTATATAATGCCGTAACAGGCGGAACAATCAATCAGGAGAGAGAAATAATACCTGATAATTATTTTGATATAACATCTATGTATGAAAAAATTAAAGACGGAACAGAACAAAATGAAGAAATGCTTGAGCCAATTGAGGCACAACTTCTTGCACGTTCCATACCTGAACTGAAAATTACGGATGATTACAGAATTGTCAGTGCCAGATATCTTAAAAATTCAAATCAGAAATATCTGATTATTTTAAACTATGAAAGCGAATTTGGAACTGTGACAGTAACTGTTGATGCACATAGCGGTAATGTGTGTGAATTTACAAGAACAGGACCTGCTCCGACAGTAGGTACACAAGATGCAAACGATGTAATTAAAAATTATCTCACTAATAATCTTGGAGAATATATTTATAACTTAAAACTTTCTTCAGTTTATAACGGCGAAAAAACTGTTTATCTGTACGAAAGAATGGTGGGAGATATACCGTTCCCTGCAAACGGTCTGTGCATTGCAGTTGACCAGTCAGGCAGTATTTCAAACATATCTTTCCTTTGGGAAAATCTTGATTTTTCCGCCGAGAATATTATTTCCCTTCGAAAAGCCTATGAAATATTTGAAGAAAAGTTTAAATTTGAACTTAAGTATTATTATGACGGAAACAAAAATATACCTGTATATGCATTAAGTTCCAATACAACTGGAATAATTGATGCAAAAACAGGGGAAGTTTTAGGTTATGACGGAAAAAAACTTCATACCGCTAAGTATCTTAATTATACTGATTTAGATACTTTTTACGGAAAAGATATAGTTGAAAAAATGGCAGATTGTGATATTTATGCTTCACGTGGAAACGTTGCTTTATATGATGAAATGCTTCAAAAAGACTATTTGCTTTTGATTTCCAGTTATCTTCCGGGGGGTAAACCTGTTATTGAAAATTTTGCGGATTTAAATGACCAGCAAATGGAAATGCTTTACAATGCATTTACTTCACAAGGAATACTTTCGGCTTGTGAAATAGATTATGATGCTCCTGTGTCAAGGGAAAAGGCTGTAGAATACTTTATTAAAACTATCGGTTACGGAGAAGTTGCAAAGAATTATTATATTTTTGATGCTCATTTCAAAGATGTAAGAAGTATGGAAAAGGAACTAATCGGTTACATAGAACTCGCCCGTTCTTTGAAAATTGTTTCGGGAAGTGACGGATATTTCAGACCGAAGCAAAACCTTAAGAACGGCGATGCGTTAATTATGGTGTATAATTACTTAACATGGAGGACGAATAATGAACCCAATTGACGTTGTTTATAACAGATTTATAGCACCGCTTAATAAAAAAACAAAGGGGAATATCGGTGTTGAACTTGAATTTCCTCTTATTAAAAAACCTGTAGATAAAAACTTTGCCTTAGGGTTTATGTATGAACTTTTAAAAAACGGTTTTACTGTAGAGGATTACGACATAGACGGAAACCCTGCTTTCGTTGTCAATGGTGACGGAGATGTTATTTCTTATGATAATTCCTATAATAACATTGAGTTTTCGATGGCTTATGGAGAGAATTTAATTTCTCTTAAAGACAGATTTTA
>CALDNB010000219.1 GCA_937914775.1 uncultured Clostridia bacterium | reverse complement strand
TGTCAATATATGGCAGATTCTGATTTCTCTTGCCAATTTAACAATATTGTTCCTTTTGGTTAAAAAGTTTCTGTACAAGCCGGTTAAAAAGGTTTTAGAGCAGCGAAGAAATGAAATCGATTCTCACTACGATGCTGCAAAGCAGGCCGAAGATGAGGCTTTGAAAAATAAGCAACAATACGAAGAAGCTTTGCTTGGTGCTAAGGATGAGGCCGACATTATTAAGGCTGCTGCCGAAAAGGCTATGCGCAGGAGTGAAACCCTTACTGCCGAGGCCGAGGAAAAGGCAAGCCGCATTTTAAGGCAGGCCGAGCAGGATGCAGCATTAGAAAGAGAAAAGGCTGCCGACAGTATAAAGAAGGAAATTGTTGAGGTTTCCAGTGCTTTATCCGAAAAGCTTATTGAACGAGAAATCAACACCGATGACCACAAGGCTTTAATAGATTCATTTATTGAAGAAATAGGTGAAGATAATGAATAATGTAGCGCAGGAATACGGCACTGCCCTTTTTATGCTTGCAAGCGAAGAGGATAAAATTACAGAGTGTCGCGAAGGTCTGGCTGTTTTAAAGCGCGCCTTTTATGATGAGCCTGAATATATGGAATTCATATCTTCCCCAAGCATACCGCTTACAGCAAGGCTTCAGTCTATAACCGAGGTCTTTGGCGACAAGATTTACGAAAAGGTATTAAGCTTTATTCTGCTGCTTTGTGAAAAAGGCAGGCTTCACTGTTTTGAGGAGGCTGAAAAAACCTTTGAGGCTTTGTACGATGAATCTAAACGCATTTTAAATGTTACGGTTAAAAGCGCTGTGGCTTTAAGTGATGAGCAAAAGGCCCGTTTAGAGGAAAAATTAGCGCAAAAGCACAAATGCAAGGTAGATGCAAAATATATTGTGATACCTCTTTACTTGGCGGTATTATTATTGAGGCTGATGACACGGTTATAGATGGCTCTTTACGCCGCCGTATGCAGCAACTTAAGGAAGTGATTGGCAAATGAACATTAGACCCGAAGAAATAAGCAGTGTTATAAAAGAACAAATTAAGAATTATAAATCCAAGCTTGAAATGAACGAAACCGGTACCGTTATCCTTGTTGGCGATGGTATTGCTCGTGTTTACGGGCTTCGCGCTTGTATGGCTAACGAGCTTTTGGAGTTTGAGGATGGCAGTTTCGGTATGGCACAAAACCTTGAAAACGAAACGGTGTCTGTTGCTCTTTTGTCAGACAACAATGACATTCACGAAGGCTCTAAAGTTAAAAGAACAGGCAGAGTTGTGTCTGTTCCTGTTGGCGAGGGACTGTTAGGCAGAGTAGTAGGTGCTCTTGGTAATCCTATTGACGGCAAAGGCCCCGTTGAAACTACCGAGACAAGACCTATTGAGTCGGAAGCCCCCGGTATTATTGAAAGAAAAAGCGTTTCTGTTCCTTTGCAGACAGGAATTAAGGCTATTGACAGTATGATTCCCATAGGCAGAGGACAAAGGGAACTTATTATAGGTGACAGGCAGACAGGTAAAACTGAAATTGCCATAGATACAATAATGAACCAGAAAAACACTGGTGTTATATGTATTTATGTTGCAATAGGACAAAAGAATACTGCCGTTGTTCAGTTGGCAAACGAACTTACAAAAGCAGGGGCTATGGATTACACCATAATTGTATCTGCTTCTGCCTCTGAAACTGCTCCCATTCAGTATGTAGCACCGTATTCGGGCTGTGCTATGGCAGAGTATTTCAGAGAACAGGGCAAAGACGTGTTAATTATATATGACGACTTGTCAAAACACGCAATAGCGTACCGTGCATTGTCACTGTTGATACGCCGTCCTCCGGGCAGAGAAGCATATCCCGGTGACGTATTCTATTTACATTCAAGACTGCTGGAAAGAGCAGCATGTGTTGCCCCCGAATACGGCGGCGGCTCAATTACTGCGCTTCCTATTATTGAAACACAGGCGGGTGACGTTTCGGCGTACATTCCGACAAATGTTATTTCGATTACCGACGGTCAGATATTCCTTGAAACTGAGTTGTTCCACGCAGGTATTATGCCCGCTATAAACCCGGGTATATCAGTAAGCCGTGTAGGTGGTGCGGCACAGTTAAAG
Source organism: uncultured Clostridia bacterium (assembly GCA_937914775.1). Lineage (GTDB taxonomy): Bacteria > Bacillota > Clostridia > Monoglobales > Firm-18 > RGIG1864. The sequence goes on along the minus strand of CALDNB010000219.1, from coordinate 2,048 downwards.
GCTATGAAAAAGGTATCAGGTGAACTGAAACTTCTTTATGCCCAGTACCGTGAACTTCAGGCTTTTGCTCAGTTCGGAAGCGACCTTGATCAGGATACAAAAAACAGACTTGCCCTTGGTGAAAGAATTGTTGAAGTGTTAAAACAAAACAGAAATTCACCTGTTCGTGCAGGTTGTCAGGTTGCCATTGTTTATGCCGTTGTAAACGGACATTTAAACAGCATACCTGCAAACAAGGTTTCTTTATACGAGGAAAAACTGTTCCAGTTACTTGAAACCAAGTATTCGTCATTGTTAGAAAGATTTGAAAGTAATTATTACGAAGACAGCGACGTAATGGAACTTGAAAAAGCACTTGCGGAAATGAAAGAGTGATATTGTGGGCGTAGATACTAAAAGCTTAAAAAACCGAATAAAGAGTATTAATTCCACTTTGCACCTGACGAAAGCCATGGGGCTTGTGGCATCTGCAAAAATACGCGGTGCAACTATGTCTATGCAAAAAGGAAGAGAGTATTCAAAATCAATAGAAACTACAGTTGAAATGCTTTGCTCATCAAAAGCCTGTGAGAGAAGTCCCTATATGAACAAGGGTAAACAAGGGGAAATATGCCTTGTGTCAATTGCAGGTGACAGAGGTCTTGCAGGAGGCTTTAACACAAATGCTTTCAAACTTACCAAAAGTGTGCCTTATACGGAAATCATACCAATAGGCAAAAGGGCATGTGAAAAGTTTGGAGGAGATTTAATTAAGGCTGAGGGTTTTGATTATCTTAAGTCTATGGAAATTGCCAAAAAACTTTGTGAAGGCTTTAAAGAGGGCAAGTATGAAAAAGTAGGTATTGTTTATACAAAATATAAGTCTATGATGCTTCAGGAACCTGAAATATTATGGATTTTGCCTCTTGAGAAAACGGAGGTTAAATCAAAATCCGATATAATATTCGAGCCTGACGAGAAAAGCATACTGGAATCTGTAGTGGAAGAATATGTAGCATCTAAAATTTTGGAAACGGTAAGAGAAAGTTTCACCTGCGAAGTTGTGGCAAGGCGTTTTGCTATGGATAACGCAGAAAAGAATGCAGGGGAAATGATAGATAATCTTACACTTGAGTACAACCGCGCAAGACAAGGTGCCATTACTCAGGAGATTACTGAAATAGTAGCCGGAAGCGGTATATAAGGAGACGAAATTATGTCAAATGAATTAAAAGGCAGTGTTGTGCAGGTTATGGGACCTGTTGTTGACGTTTGCTTTAGTGAGGGAAAGTTGCCGGACATTTACAACGCCCTTACTATGAAAATAGGCGAAAGAACGCTGACAGTAGAGGTTGCACAACATATAGGAGATAACACAGTAAGATGTATTGCTATGGCGTCAACAGACGGTCTGGCAAGAGAGACAGAAGTAACTGACACAGGAAAAGCAATAAGCGTACCTGTAGGAAGAAAAACGTTAGGAAGAATTTTTAATGTTTTAGGTGAGCCTGTAGATAACAAACCTGCACCTGAAGATGCGGAAAAATGGGACATTCACAGACCTGCACCAAAATATTCTGAACTTTCAACATCTACTGAAATTCTTGAAACAGGAATTAAGGTAATTGACCTTTTGTGCCCATACTCAAAAGGTGGTAAAATAGGACTTTTCGGCGGTGCCGGAGTTGGTAAAACCGTACTGATTATGGAACTTATCAACAATATCGCCAAAGAGCACGGCGGTCTTTCGGTATTTACAGGGGTTGGAGAAAGAACCCGTGAGGGTAACGACCTTTATAACGAAATGATGGAATCGGGAGTATTATCTAATACTACCTTGGTTTACGGACAGATGAACGAGCCGCCTGGTGCCAGAATGAGAGTAGGTCTTTCGGGACTTACCATGGCGGAATATTTCCGTGAAGAAGAAGGTCAGGACGTACTTTTGTTTATTGATAACATTTTCAGATTTACACAGGCAGGTTCCGAGGTTTCTGCACTTCTTGGCAGAATGCCTTCAGCCGTAGGTTATCAGCCAACACTTGCAAACGAAATGGGTATGTTACAGG
>CALDNB010000218.1 GCA_937914775.1 uncultured Clostridia bacterium | reverse complement strand
GTTCGAGACGTTCACTACTCACACTACGGTCGTATGTGTCCTATCGAAACGCCTGAAGGTCCTAACATCGGTTTGATTGGCTCGCTGAGTACATACGCGAGAATCAATGAGTACGGTTTCATTGAAGCTCCGTATAGAAAATACGACCCCGTTACAAAAACTGTAACAGATAAGATTGATTATCTTATGGCTGATGAAGAGGATAAATACATTGTAGCACAGGCTAATGAGCCTTTGGATGCAGAAGGTCACTTTATGAACCGCAAGGTTGTATGCCGTCACCGCGATGAGTTCCTTGAAATAGAGGGTGAACGCGTTGACTACATGGACGTTTCGCCTAAGCAGGTTGTATCAGTGGCTGCCGCAATGATTCCGTTCCTTGAAAACGATGACGCCAGCCGTGCGCTCATGGGTTCAAACATGCAACGTCAGGCAGTGCCGCTTATGTGTTCAGAAGCACCTATCGTTGCGACGGGTATCGAGTATAAAGCAGCTAAGGACTCCGGAGCGGTTGTACTTGCAAAATACGATGGTGTTGTAAAAGACGTTACAGGTAAATATATCGTAATAAAGAGAGAAGACGGTACAGAGGATAAATATTCACTTCTCAAATATATGCGTTCTAACCAGGGCACATGTATAAACCAAAAGCCTGTTGTTAAATTCGGTCAGGAAGTCAAAGCAGGCGACGTTATCGCAGACGGTCCTTCTACAGATAAGGGCGAGATTGCTTTGGGACACAATGCTTTGATAGGCTTCATGACATGGGAAGGTTATAACTACGAGGATGCTGTTCTTATCAGTGAAAAACTCGTAAAAGATGATATATATACTTCAATTCATATTGAGGAATATGAGTGCGAAGCAAGAGATACGAAGCTCGGACCTGAGGAAATTACTTCAGAAATTCCTCACGTTGGTGAAGATGCTTTGAAGATGCTTGATCCTAACGGTGTAATCATTGTTGGTTCAGAGGTTCGCGCAGGCGATATTCTTGTTGGTAAAGTTACTCCTAAGGGAGAAACAGAGCTTACAGCAGAAGAACGTTTGCTCCGTGCTATTTTCGGTGAGAAGTCAAGAGACGTTAGAGATACTTCTTTGAAGGTTCCTCACGGAGAATCAGGTATTGTTGTTGACGTTAAAGAGTTTACACGTGAAAACGATGATGAGCTTTCACCGGGTGTTAACCGTATGGTAAGAGTTTATATCGCTCAAAAGAGAAAACTCTCTGTTGGTGATAAAATGGCCGGTCGTCACGGTAACAAAGGTGTTATTTCAAGAATATTGCCTGAAGAAGATATGCCGTTCCTACCTGACGGTACACCACTTGAAATCGTGCTTAACCCTCTTGGCGTACCTTCCCGTATGAACATCGGTCAGGTTTTGGAAGTTCACTTGGGTTATGCTGCGAAAGCCCTTGGTTGGAAAATTGCAACTCCTGTATTTGACGGTGCAACCGAGACAGACATTATGGATACTCTTGAGATGGCAGGATATAACAGAGACGGTAAAACTGTTCTTTACGACGGTAGAACAGGTGAGCCTTTTGATAACAGAGTAACAGTAGGTTATATGCACTACCTAAAACTGCATCACTTAGTTGACGATAAGATTCACGCACGTTCAACAGGTCCTTACTCACTGGTAACACAACAGCCTCTTGGCGGTAAAGCGCAATTCGGCGGACAACGTTTCGGTGAGATGGAGGTTTGGGCACTTGAAGCATACGGTGCTTCATACACCTTGCAGGAAATTCTTACAGTTAAGTCTGACGATGTTGTGGGACGTGTTAAAACTTACGAAAGCATCGTAAAAGGTGAAAATATACCTACTCCCGGTGTACCTGAATCATTCAAGGTATTAATCAAGGAATTGCAGAGTTTGATGCTTGACGTAAAAGTTCTTGACGAAGAGGGCGAAGAAATCCCGATTCTGGAAAGTGTTGATGAAGAAGACATCTACGAGGCAAGAAGAGTTGTTGCAGACTCAGACGACGAATCACCGATTATTGATTTGGCAGGACAGATTGCTGACGAAGATGATATCATTGACAGCATTTCAGATGACGATGACATTGATGATTTAGATTTAGACGAAGAAATTGAAGAAGAATCGGAAACAGAAGACAGTGATGAAATTTCCGTTGAAGATTTGCTTGAAGAAGTAGCAAAAGAAGTGTTCAGCACAGACGAAAAAAATGAAGAATAATTCGATGGAAATTTTAGAAGGAGTTGAGATTTTTGCTTGAATTCAATAATTTTGATGCTATACAAATAGGACTTGCATCACCGGATAAAATAAGAGAATGGTCTCACGGTGAAGTTAAAAAGCCCGAAACAATAAATTACAGAACACTAAAACCGGAAAAAGACGGTTTGTTCTGCGAACGTATTTTCGGACCGCAAAAAGACTGGGAATGTCATTGCGGTAAATACAAAAGAATAAGATACAAAGGTATTATCTGCGACAAGTGCGGAGTTGAAATTACCAAAGCAAAAGTAAGAAGAGAAAGAATGGGACACATTGAACTTGCTGCTCCCGTTTCTCACATCTGGTATTTCAAAGGTATCCCCAGCAGAATGGGACTTATCCTTGATATTTCTCCGAGAATACTTGAAAAAGTATTGTACTTTGCTTCTTATATAGTAACTAACCCGGGCAAAACACCTCTTGCAAAATACAGTGTTCTTTCAGAAAAAGAATACAAAGAGGCTGTTGAGCGTTACGGTGACAAATTTGAAGCAGGTATGGGTGCAGAATCAGTTAAGAAACTGTTGGCTGAACTTGATTTGGAGACACTTTCAAGAGAGTTAAGAGAAGAATTAAAAGATTCTGTAGGTCAGAAAAAAATCCGTATTGCAAAAAGACTTGACGTTGTTGAGTCATTCCTGCAAAGCGGTAACAAACCTGAATGGATGATTATGGACGTAATTCCTGTTATCCCACCGGAAATCAGACCTATGGTACAACTTGACGGCGGCAGATTTGCTACAAGTGATTTAAATGACCTATACAGACGTGTTATTAACAGAAACAACAGATTAAAAAGACTTCTTGAACTTGGCGCTCCCGACATTATCGTAAGAAATGAAAAGAGAATGCTTCAGGAAGCAGTTGACTCACTAATAGATAACGGCAGAAGAGGAAGACCTGTTACAGGCCCAGGAAACAGACCGCTTAAGTCTCTTTCCGATATGCTTAAAGGTAAGCAGGGACGTTTCAGACAGAACTTGCTTGGTAAACGTGTTGACTATTCAGGACGTTCCGTTATCGTTGTAGGTCCCGAACTTAAGATTTACCAGTGCGGTTTGCCAAAAGAAATGGCTATCGAACTGTTTAAACCATTCGTTATGAAACGTCTTGTAAACGACGGAACTGCTCACAACATTAAATCTGCAAAGAGAATGGTTGAGCGTGTTCAGAACGAGGTATGGGACGTACTTGAAGATGTAATCAAAGAGCATCCGGTATTACTAAACCGTGCTCCTACACTTCACAGACTTGGTATCCAGGCATTTGAGCCGGTACTTGTAGAGGGCAGAGCGTTAAAACTTCATCCTCTTGTATGTACTGCGTACAACGCTGACTTCGACGGTGACCAGATGGCTGTTCACGTTCCTTTGTCATCAGAGGCTCAGGCAGAAGCAAGATTCTTAATGCTTTCTGCTAACAACCTTTTAAAACCTCAGGACGGACGCCCTGTTGCTGTTCCTACTCAGGATATGGTACTTGGTGCATATTACCTTACACTTTACAAAGCAGGAGAACCCGGTGAAGGAAAAGTATTCTCTTCATTCGACGAAGTTCTTCTTGCATACAATGCAAAAGCAATTACACTTCACTCAGTAATCTTTGTTAAAACAAGCAAAGAGTATGAGGGCAAAGTATATAACGGTATTATCCAGACTACTTGCGGAAGAATTATCTTTAACGAAGTAATTCCTCAGGATTTGGGCTTTGTTGACAGAAGCAAAAAAGAAAATATTCTTGATTTGGAAATAGATGTTGTTAAAACACCTGCTACCAAAAAGGAAATCGACAAACTGTTAAAAGCAGGGGAAATTACTGCAAGAGATATGGTTGTAACAAGAGTTGCTGAAGGCGACGGACCAATGAAAGCACACTACTACCTTGTAAAAGACAAGAATGTTGTAGGTAAGAAAATGCTTGGTAAAATCGTTGACAAAGCAATCAGAACTCACGGTACTGCCGTTACTGCAGAGTTGCTTGATAAATTAAAAGCATTAGGCTTTAAGTACTCAACAAGAGGTGCTATTACTATTTCCGTAAGTGATATGGAAATTCCTGAAGAAAAGAAACAGTACCTTGCAGAGGCAGAAACAGAAGTTGAAAAAGTTACAAAGCAGTACAGAAGAGGTTTCTTAACAGACGAAGAAAGATACAACAACATTATTGATATCTGGAATGATACAAGTAAAAAGGTATCTGAAGCACTTATGAAAAACCTTAATGAATATAATCCTATATTTATGATGGCTGACTCAGGTGCCCGTGGTAGTATCAACCAGATCAGACAGTTGGCGGCTATGCGTGGTCTTATGGCTGATACAACAGGCCGTCCCGTTGAAATTCCTATTCGTGCTAACTTCCGTGAAGGTCTTAATGTTCTTGAATACTTCATTTCAACTCACGGTGCAAGAAAAGGTCTTGCGGATACTGCTCTTAGAACTGCGGACTCAGGTTACTTGACAAGAAGACTTGTTGACGTATCACAGGACGTTATTATAAGAGAACATGATTGCGGTACTGATGAGTATATTGAAGTTTCCGACATCAAAGACGGCAACGAGTTAATTGAAGGTTTGTTTGACAGACTTCACGGCAGATATACTGCTGAAGATGTTAAACATCCTGAAACAGGGGAAGTTATCGTTCCAAAAGGAACACTTATGTTTGATAAAGAAGCAAACGCTATTGTGAAAGCCGGAGTTAAGGTTGTTAAAATCCGCTCTGTTCTTAAATGTAAAGCAAAAGTGGGCGTTTGTGCTAAATGTTACGGTTCTAACCTTGCTCTTGCAAGTGCTATAAACGTAGGTGAAGCAGTTGGTATTATTGCTGCGCAGTCAATCGGTGAGCCTGGTACTCAGTTAACAATGAGAACTTTCCATACCGGCGGTGTTGCGGGAGACGATATCACACAAGGTTTGCCCCGTGTAGAAGAATTGTTTGAAGCAAGAAAACCGAAAGGTCTTGCAATTATTGCTGAAATAGCAGGACGTGTAAGTATTTCTGAAAACAAGAAGAAGAAAGAAATCACTGTTTTAAATGACGAGTCGGGTGACGCTATTTCTTACTTCATTCCTTACGGCTCAAGAATTAAAGTAACTGACGGTCAGGTAATCGAAGCAGGTGACGAACTTACAGAGGGTTCAGTAAATCCTCACGATATACTGAAAATTAAAGGTGTTACAGCCGTTCAGAATTATTTAATTCAGGAAGTACAGAGAGTTTACAGACTTCAGGGTGTTGATATTAACGACAGACATATTGAAGTTATTGTAAGACAGATGATGCGTAAAGTTAAAGTTGAAGATGCAGGAGATACAATGCTTCTTGCAGGTTCACACGTTGACATTAATAAATTTGAAGAAGCAAATGCAGCACTACAGCCTGGACAGACTCCTGCAGTATGCTCAAGCGTATTGCTTGGTATTACAAAGGCTTCACTTGCTACAGATTCATTCCTGTCAGCAGCATCATTCCAGGAAACTACAAGAGTACTGACAGATGCAGCTATCAAGGGTAAGAATGATAAACTCCAGGGTCTTAAGGAAAACGTTATCATCGGTAAGCTGATCCCTGCCGGAACAGGCATGAAGAAGTACAGATCCATCGATCTCGATTACGGTGTGAACACTGCTCTGATCGAGGCATATAGACAGCTCCAGCTGGAAATGGAACTGGAAGATGATGAAGACGATATGGAAGATATAGTACCTGCAATGGGAACTGCCAACGACCTGGCTGCTGCTGAAGAATTCGCAGCAGAAATGGAATTCGGCGGAGAACTGGAAATCGTTGAGTATGAAGAATAAAAGCTTGAAATAATAGCATAAAAAACATTGACATAACAACGACAAGCATGATAAAATATATGCTGGTCTGAGCTGTCCAAAAGCTTGACCAGCATATTTTATTTTTGAAGAAAGGAGAAAAAGGATGCCTACAATTAACCAATTAGTACGTCAGGGCAGAACCAGCAGTGAAAAGAAGTCAACAGCTCCTGCTCTTAACAAGGGAATGAACTCCCTGAGAAGAGTTGCGACTGATGTTAGCTCACCTCAGAAGAGAGGCGTTTGTACATCAGTAAAGACAGTTACTCCTAAGAAGCCAAACTCAGCTCTTAGAAAAGTAGCAAGAGTTCGTCTCACTAATGGAATCGAAGTAACAGCATACATTCCTGGAATCGGACATAACCTTCAGGAACACAGTGTTGTACTGATCAGAGGCGGAAGAGTTAAGGACCTCCCAGGTGTAAGATATCACATCGTTAGAGGTACACTCGATACTGCAGGCGTTGCAGACAGAAGACAGGCTCGTTCCAAGTATGGTGCTAAGAGACCTAAGCAGAAGTAGTAATCGGTAAATTTTAAGTGCCTTTGACCTATTCAATATATAGATCAATGAGCACCGCGCACGCAATGATCGTAGTCACTCATTTGACCGGGTTGTTGTGTTCGAGTACCGAAGTTAATTTAACAGGAGGGAAGAGAAGTGCCAAGAAAAGGAAATGTACCTAAGCGTGAAGTACTTCCAGATCCGGTATACGGCAGCGTTGTTGTCGCTAAGCTGATCAACAGCGTTATGCTGGACGGAAAGAAAGGTGTAGCTCAGAAAATCGTATACGATGCTTTCGATCAGATCAAGGAAGCAACTGGCGAAGAACCTTTGGAAGTATTTGAAAAAGCAATGAACAACATTATGCCGGTTCTTGAAGTTAAAGCTAGAAGAGTTGGTGGTGCTAACTACCAGGTTCCAATTGAAGTAAGACCTGAAAGAAGACAAACTCTTGGTCTTAGATGGCTTACAAACTACGCTCGTCTAAGAAACGAAAGAACTATGTCTGAAAGATTAGCGGCTGAACTTATGGATGCTGTTAACAGCACAGGCGGTGCTGTTAAAAAGCGTGAAGACACACACAAGATGGCAGAGGCTAACAAAGCGTTTGCTCACTATCGTTGGTAATATAGTTACTGACAACGAAAGAAAGGAGGAAACACGATTATGGGTAGAGAGTATTCATTACAGAATACAAGAAATATCGGTATTATGGCTCACATAGATGCCGGTAAAACTACTACTACTGAAAGAATTTTGTACTATACCGGTATTAACCATAAAATCGGTGAAACCCACGAAGGTTCTGCTACAATGGACTGGATGGCACAAGAGCAGGAAAGAGGTATTACAATTACTTCTGCTGCTACAACTTGCTTCTGGGCTAAAAAAGAAGGCTCTAAAGCAGGTATAAAACACAGAATCAACATTATCGATACTCCCGGACACGTTGACTTCACAGTTGAGGTACAGCGTTCACTAAGAGTATTGGACGGTTCTGTTACAGTTATGTGTGCTAAAGGTGGCGTTGAGCCTCAGTCTGAAACTGTATGGCGTCAGGCTGATGATTATGGCGTACCGCGTATGATTTATGTAAATAAGATGGACATTATGGGCGCAGATTTCTATAATGTTGTATCTATGGTTAAAGACAGATTACACGCAAACGGTGTTCCGATTCAACTTCCTATCGGTTCTGAAGACACTTTCAGAGGTATCATCGACCTTATGAAGATGAAGGCGGAAATTTACTACGACGAAATGGGTAAAGAATACGGCGAGGAAGAAATTCCTGCTGATATGCTTGAAAAAGCAGAAGAATACAGAGCAAATATGATTGAGGCTATTGCCGAAACAGACGAAGATTTGATGATGGCTTATTTAGAGGGCGAAGAAATTCCTATGGAAGATCTTAAAAAGGCTCTTAGAAAAGCAACAATCAACAATGAAATCGTTCCTATGCTTTGCGGTACTTCTTACAGAAACAAAGGTGTTCAGCTTCTTTTGGACGCAGTTATTGATTATATGCCTGCTCCTACAGATGTTGCAAACATCAAAGGTATCAACACAGATACAGACGAAGAAGAAGAAAGACCGTCTTCTGACGACGCACCATTTGCGGCTTTGGCATTTAAAATTGCCACAGACCCGTTTGTTGGTAAGATTTGCTACTTCAGAGTATATTCTGGTAGCATAGAATCAGGCTCTTATGTTCTTAATGCTTGCAAAGGCAATAAAGAACGTTTGGGTAGAATTCTGCAAATGCACGCTAACCACAGAGAAGATATCTCTGTAGTATATTCAGGTGATATCGCTGCTGCTGTTGGTCTTAAGAACACAACAACAGGTGATACACTCTGTGATGAAAAACATCCTATTATTCTGGAATCTATGGAATTCCCCGAACCCGTTATCAGAGTTGCTATTGAACCAAAAACAAAAGCAGGTCAGGAAAAAATGGGTATTGCATTATCAAAACTTGCAGAGGAAGACCCAACATTCAAAACTTATACAGACGAAGAAACAGGTCAGACAATTATCGCAGGTATGGGTGAGTTGCACCTTGAAATCATAGTT
>CALDNB010000217.1 GCA_937914775.1 uncultured Clostridia bacterium | reverse complement strand
AGTTTGTCAGCAAAAGATTTAACAATACTCTGTGCCTGACCGAGTGCCATACCGTAACCGGGTACTATTATAACTTTTTTTGCGTTTGAAAGAATTTCTGCCACATCAACTTTTTCTTTTGCAGTCTCTTCTTTTTTAACTTCAACAGTTTCCTGTTTTACGGCAGGTTTTTTAACTTTTCCGCCCACAAGGATACTTACAAGACTGCGGTTCATTGCTCTGCACATAATTTGTGTAAGCAGAAGTCCTGATGCACCAACTACGCCGCCTATTGCAACCAAAAGCACGTCGCCTACCGCAATACCTGCAATCCCTCCTGCAACACCGCTTAACGAGTTAAGAAGTGAAATTGTAATAGGCATGTCTGCACCGCCCACACGGATTGCAAAGGCAACTCCGAAAAATGCAGAAAGAACAGAAATAAGCCATATACAATCAGGTTTTATTATAACTGCCACAACTGTAGCAATAATTGTTACTGCAACTATAAATGAGTGTGCTTTCCACACAACAGGCTTCTGAGGTAAAAGTTTGTGTAATTTTCCTGCCGCCACAACACTTCCTGTAAAGGTTACAAAACCTACCACCAAAGCAACTGCGCCAACATAAATTTCAAACATATCCTCTGTCTGCCATATTGTAAGAATTGCAACCAAGGCACTTGCAAGACCGCCAAAACCGTTAAGCAGAGCAACTGCCTGAGGCATTTCAATCATTTTTACTTTAACTGCACCGATAATGCCTATAACAGCACCTATTGCAAGACCAAGCCACGCCTGCCATGCAGTAAGTATTTCGCAGTTATACATTACTACTAAAATTGCGATAAGTGTGCAAACTGCGGAAAGAGTGTTACCGTTGTTGGCACTTTTAACTTTGCTCATCATACTTATACCTAAAAGAACGCCCAGAACAAGGACTGCACTTATTATGTAATAAACTGTATCTGTTATCACTTATTCGTCCTCCTTTGACTTAAACATTCTAAGCATTCTGCCTGTAACAGCAAAACCGCCTACTACATTTACCATTGCAAAAACAATGGCTAAAATACCGATTACCGCACTTAATACAGAACTGTATTCTTTAACAACTACTGCAATAGCAGTAAGTGCACCTAAAACTGTTATTCCTGAAAGTGCATTCATACCCGACATAAGGGGTGTATGAAGAAGTGTCGGCACCTTGTTGATTATAAAATAGCCAACTACTGCCGCTACTATAAATATGAGTATTAAAATAATTCCCATAAGTTAAATCCTCCCATATATACACAATCCGCACCCCGAAAGGGTGCGGGCTGTTGTAATTTTATTGATTATTATTTGTTCATTGCTTCCAAAGCGCCCTTGTGAACTATTTCACCGTTAATAGTAGTTAAGATACCTTTAACAATGTCGTCATTCATATCAAGACTGATTACACCGTCTTTTGTAAGATATTTAACAAGGTTGTAGATATTGTGTGAGAACATCCATGTTGAACTTGTAGGCAACATACCGGGAATATTTTTGATACCCTCGATTGTAACCTGATGTTTAACTGCTGTTTCACCTGGGTCTGTAATAGCACAGTTACCGCCCTGGTCGATAGAAATATCTACAATTACTGCACCTGGTTTCATAGTTTTAACAAGTTCTTCTGTAAGAATTACAGGAGCAAGTTTACTTGGAACAAGCGCAGAACAGAAGATAATATCCATATCTTTAATAGTATCCGCAAGCGCTGCTCTTTCTTTAACAAGCCATTCTTCAGGAAGAGCGTTAGCGTAACCGCCTTCGCCTACTGCAATTTCTGCAGGAACGCCTGTGTCAACAATTTTTGCACCAAGGCTCATTGCCTGTTCTGCTGCCGCAGGGCGAATGTCTGCTGCGTATGTAATAGCACCAAGACCTTTTGCTGTAGCAAGTGCACGAAGACCTGCAACACCTGTACCGATAACAAGTACGTTACAAGGTTTAACCTGACCTACTGCACAGAAAATCGGCGGAATAAATTTTTTAAGGTCGTTTGCCGCCATTAAAATACCCTTGTATCCTGCACAGGTACTCATAGATGACAAAGCATCCATTTTCTGCGCTCTTGAAATACGGGGTACACCGTCAAGTGTAAGACTGATTACACCTTTTGCAGCCATATTTTTAACCATTTCGTGATTAACGGGAGATGCAGGATGAATAAATGTAATTAAATACTGTCCCTGATGCATCATATCAACTTCGTGTTTGCCCTTTGCTTCGTTATACTGCGGCTCCTTAACCTTTAAAATAATGTCTGACTTTGCATAAAGTTCTTCACAGTCAGCAATCATTGTTGCACCGGCCTCAGCATATTCTGCATCAGAGAAAAGCGCACCTTCACCTGCTGAGTTCTCAACAAGAACGTCAAAGCCCTCCGCCTTTAACAGTGAAACTGTTTCAGGGATTGCGGATACACGGCCCTCACCGTGCATAATTTCCTTTGGAATACCAATAACCATCTTTTTTACCACCTTTTTAATATATTTTATTTAATTATTTTTTTCAGGAAGAATACAAACCTCGTTTTTGTTTTCAGAAAGAACCACTGACGTTCTCGTAAATGAAACGCCCTCTATAGATTTGATATAATTAAGTATCTGCTCTAAACTCTTTCTTTGGTCTGTTACTATTTTTAAAATAAAATCAAAGTCACCTGCTATGTAATAACACTCCGTAATATAGATGTTTTCTTTGACACTGTTTACGAAATTTTCATAATGCTTTGGGTGTTCAAGACGAACTGTTATAAATGCATTTAAGTCTCTTCCAAGAATACTTTGGTTAATTATGGCTGTATATTGTTTTATAAGCCCTGAATTTTCAAGTTTTTTAATCCTTTCAATAACTGCCGATGTGGAAAGATTGATTTTCGCCCCTATGTTGGTAGCATTTTCTCTTGCATTTTCCTTAAGGCAGGTCAGGATTTCATAATCAATAGCGTCCAAATAATATCACCTCGATTTTCTATTCTAATTATATTAAAAAGGTGTAAAAATGTAAATATATTATGGAAAATGCCAAAATATATTGTGTACTTTTTTATTATAGCAAAATTATTTTCGAGCATCAATATCAGACATACCTCTTTCAAAAAAATATTTTCCAAAAAATAAAAAATAAGACAAGATTTTTAAAAATCTTGTCTTAAATGATAAATTTTTAACTATTAGTCATCTATTGAATTGTTTGTTGCATTTTCAAATATTGCTTCAACTTCAGCCGATGGCTTCTTGTCAATAAGTGTTACAGCAACCGCTGCAACTGCACCAAGTATAAAGCCCGGAATAATTTCATAAATACCTGTTATTGCTGTTAGTGTAGCACCACCTGCTACAGGTAACCAAAGCCATACCATATCAACTACAGCACCAACTACGATACCTGCAACTGCACCTTTGTATGTAAAGCGTTTCCAGAACAGTGAGAACAAAACTGCAGGACCAAATGCCGCACCGAATATACCCCACGCATTAGAAACAAGATCCATTATAGCCTGAGCCGCATCACCCTCGCTACTTGCAATAAAGTACGCAATAACTGCAATAGCAAGAACTACCAGACGGCTTACCCAAAGCATTTCTTTGTTTGATGCATTTTTAATTTTTTTATCTTGTCCTTCTGTACACAAAAAAACTTCTCTATGTTGATTAGGTATAATTATTTCATCATATTGATTTGTTTCAATATATTTCCTTATATCGTTTTTTAATATTTCAGCACCTAAGTCTCCATGGTCTATACTTTCTAAATCTTTATATGTACCAAATATTGTATATTGTTCAAATCTAGCTATATCATGTAAAAGACCTATTAATGTTGCCAACTCAATTTCTTCTTTTGACAAGTTCAACTTTTCTGCAATCTGTTTCGAAACATACATTACTCTTATTGAATG
>CALDNB010000216.1 GCA_937914775.1 uncultured Clostridia bacterium | reverse complement strand
TATCTGACGGCGAATGTGAGAAACTTGAGGCTTGTCTTGAAAAAATCGCTGAAAGCATAAAAACCGGAAAAGCATTTCCGTATATGGTGATTGAAGAAAACGGACACCCTCTTGATTTTACTTTTATTAAAGTAAATCAATACGGCGATGCAATGGAGATCCGTAAATTCGATTCTTTCAGTGCAATGCTTGATAAATTCTATTCCGAACGTTCCGGCGCGGACAGAATGAAGCAGCGTTCCAACGACCTTTTTAAATTTGTTGTTAACCTTGCTGACAGAATTGCATACATCAACCACGATATAGATGATGCAATCAGGGCAGGGCTTATTAAAAAACAAGATATACCAAAAGAATATACTGATGTTTTAGGTGACACTCATTCTGCACGAATAAGTACAATGATTAACGCAGTCATCTCCCAAAGTTACGGAAAAAATGATATAGATATCACCCCTGAAATCAAATTTGCAATGAACGAACTCCGTAATTTTATGTTTGAAAAAGTATATAATGACGAAAGAGCGCAAACTGAAGAAAAACGCGCAAAATTACTAATTACAAGTCTATACAACTACTTTATTGACAATCCCCATGAAGTTCCTGCCGATTATAAAAGTTCTGACAATCACAGAAACGTGTGTGACTATATAGCAGGAATGACAGACAGATATGCAATTTCCAAATTCAAGGATATATTTATTCCACATTCCTGGGAATAAATAAAGGAATTTGTAATTTCACGTCGAATTAATATACTTGTGAGTTTTTTACGAAAGGACAAGAATTATGGCGCTGTATTTTTCCGAAGATTTTCTTCGGGACTTACTTGATAAAAATGATATAGAAAGCGTTATATCCAGATATGTAAACTTAAAACGTACAGGAACGTCTTTAAAAGGACTTTGTCCGTTCCATAAAGAAAAGACGCCCTCTTTCAGCGTTTCACCTGACAAGCAACTTTATCATTGCTTCGGCTGTAACAAAAGCGGTACGGTAATTAATTTCATAATGGATATAGAAAACCTTGATTTTGTTGAAGCGGTAAAATACTTGGCCGACTTGTCCGGAATGACAATACCTGAAAACAACAGACAAGACACAGGTCAGGCAGAAATAAGAAACACTGTTTATAAAATTAACAAAGCCGCAGGTCGTTTTTTCTACGATTGCTTAAACTCAACAATAGGACAACCTACTGTTGAATATATAGTAAAGCGCGGACTTACAACTGCAACAGTAACAAAATTCGGTCTTGGCTATGCTCCTAAAGGAAATGAAATAATTAATCTTTTAAAAGAACAGGGTTTTTCCGAAAAAGAAATAATTGCAAGCGGTATTGTTGGACAAGATGAAAACGGCAGAATTTACCCTCGTTTTATAAACAGACTGATGTTTCCCATAATTGATGTAAGGAAAAACATCATCGGCTTTGGGGGACGAGTTTTAGATGACAGTAAACCAAAGTATTTAAACTCTCCCGATACTGTGGCTTTTAATAAAAGTTATAATCTTTACGGACTGAATGTTGCCAAAAACTCAAAGACAAATTATTTTATACTTGTTGAGGGTTATATGGACGTAATATCACTACATCAGCACGGTATCACCTCCGCAATTGCAACATTAGGTACAGCACTTACTGTTGAACAGGCGAGACTTATTAAACGAATGAGAAACGAAGTTCTTATCTGTTACGACAGTGACGAAGCAGGACAAAAGGCAACTAAAAGAGCAATAGA
>CALDNB010000215.1 GCA_937914775.1 uncultured Clostridia bacterium | reverse complement strand
ACGTCATCTTCTTGTGTTTCGGTGAGCAGACCGCTGTGATATTGACCGCCCAACCCCGTTACAAGGATCAGCGGAACATCCTTTTCAAGTTCTTCAAACGCAATGTCACTTTCTGTTTTTTCTGCCGTTTCATCAGCGAATGCGAGAATGCCGAAACAGGAGAGTGCAAACAGAAGGCTCAGCAGGACACAGAGCAGTTTTGTTCCTTTTTTCACTTTTCTTTCCTCCGTTTGTATGAAATTGATTACAGTGTAGCACAATGAAACGAATTCGTCAATTCAATTCCCCTACGATCTCTGTAGCGCGGTAATACACGGGAATATCTTCCGTTTTTATTGTGTGCAGACCGCCACGGTACATTTTGCCGTCAAAATATACTTCTGCCTGTACCTGATAAAGATAAGGAGTATTCAAATCCCAGATTTTCGGGTTTTCTATTTTGTAAGGGATTTTATAGATGTTGACACCTTTTTTCATAGGCATAGGAGTACCTTTGCCCAACTGGTCCTTAATCTGTGCCTCTGTTAAAGAGTCACCCATACCGACAGTTTTCATTGTCTGGGGTATGTAGCGGTAATTTTCCACAACGGTTTCTTCAAAGTTTTGACCGTATATTGAAAATGCAAGTTCGATTTCTCTTAAGTCATAGTCTTCTGATGTTACTTCTACCCAGATTTCGTCCTGACGTACAAAAATGTCAGTAATGTTTATTCTGTTTCTTATGTCAACAAAAACTTTGTTGTAAATACCCATTCCCGGAGGGCAGTGATGCCAGCCAACTTCGGGGTCGTCCCAGCCAAGACCTGTTGCAGCGTAAAGTTTTTCACCCTCGAAACGTCCGCCTACAGGACCGTTTGAGCCCTGATAAACATAGTCGTTATAAAGGTCGATTTTAAGGTGGTTTTCGCCAACCTTAATATTCTCGTCAATTACAAATTCAAATGGTGAGAAAAAGCCCTCGTGAGTACCTACGCATGTGCCGTTAACATATACAACTGCTTTGTAGTCAGCACCTTTAAAACAGATGTAGTATGCTTTGTCTTTGTTAATCTCGTCAATAGTAAATGTTGATTCGTAAACTTTTTTGCAGTAACCTCTGG
>CALDNB010000214.1 GCA_937914775.1 uncultured Clostridia bacterium | reverse complement strand
ATAAGGTTTTCAAAGCTGATAACCTCTGCGCGGATAAAGCCCTTTTCAAAATCAGAGTGGATTTTACCTGCAGCCTGTGGTGCTTTTGTGCCGTTTACTATTGTCCACGCCTTTGTTTCCATAGTACCTGAAGTAATATAACTTATAAGTCCTAATAATTTATAACCTGCTTTTACAAGTTTATCAAGTCCTGATTCAGTAAGTCCCAACTCTTCTAAAAATACTGCTTTTTCTTCATCGTCAAGTTGTGCTATTTCTTCTTCGATTTTTGCAGATACAGGGATTATTTCGCTGTTATGCTCTTTTGCATACTGTGCAAGTTTCCGGTAATTTTCGTTATTTTCATATTCTCCCGCAACTTCGTCTTCTGAAATATTTGCTGCAAAAATTACAGGTTTTAGTGTAAGTAATGAAACATCTTTTAAAAATTCTGTTTCTTCTTTTGGGAAGTCTATGGAGTTGGCAGGTTTTCCGCCCTCTAACACTTCTTTTATTTTTTCAAAAACTTTTGCTTCTTCCAAAAACTTTTTGTCTCCGCCTTTGGACATTTTCTTTGCTCTGTCTATTCTTTTTTCAACAGTTTCAAGATCTGCAAAAATAAGTTCAAGATTTATTGTTTCTACGTCACGGATTGGGTCAACGCTTCCGTCAACATGAACAATGTTTTTATCGTCAAAACAACGTACAACGTGAAGTATGGCGTCAACTTCTCTTATGTGCGACAAGAATTTGTTGCCTAAGCCCTCACCTTTACTTGCGCCTTTTACAAGACCTGCTATGTCAACTATTTCAATAATCGCAGGAACTGTTTTTTCGGAACTGTTTAGTTTTGTAAGCACATCAAGTCGTGGGTCAGGTACATTAACAATACCTACGTTTGGCTCTATTGTGCAAAATGGATAGTTGGCAGATTCAGCCCCTGCTTTTGTAATTGCATTAAACAAGGTACTTTTGCCTACATTTGGTAATCCGACGATGCCCAATTTCATTATATATCAACTCTTTCAATTATGATTTTCAATTTAGTATAGCATATTTTTTTTTATTTGTAAACTAAATTTAGAATAAAAAAAGGCGAAAAACATCGCCCTCTAAAATTCGGATATAATTCCATAGTCTGCATATTCAAAAATACGTGCATCCTTATCAGGATTAATTGCAATTACCGTATCTGCATTTTCTATAGCGCAGGTATGGTGTACTGCACCTGATATGCCAACTGCAATATAAATCTTGGGGCTTACAGTTTTTCCTGTTAAGCCAACCTGTGTATTGTAGGGCATTTTACCCATATCTACAAGTCCTCGTGAAGCACACAGGTCTGCATTATACCTGTCTGCAAATTCCTTTAATTTGTCTATATGTTCTGCAACGCCTTTACCCCCTGAAACAATAATGTCCGTATAATCGGAAACTGTTCTTACCGTTGCCATCTGGGGTAATGTTCTGCACTCTATTTTTGCAACTATATTTCCTCCAAGAGCAGGGCGGTACATATAAAGTTTTTCTCCGTCAGTTTCTAAAGAGGTACAGTCTGCACAAAGCCCCGTATTAAGCAGTGCAGAAACTATGGGCGCGTTCTTTCTGCCCCATAAATCTGCATTCCATAAAATTACTTCGGGTTTTTGTTCTTTAGCCATTTCGGCTATTTTTTTTGGGTCGGTTTCCTCAATAAATATAACTTCCTGTGAAATTGCATAGGCTTCTTTTTCTACTTGGTGTCCTATTGCCCAGACAGATTTTAATTTCTTCTCACTTGCAGGAATTATTTTTGTTGCCTTGTCCTTGGCGGTGAGTTCTTTTATAAGTCCGTCAAGTTCAGATTTTTCTATAAACCTGCACTTTCTTTTGCCTCTCGCATTTTCAAAAGTCTGTAAAACTTTTGTGGGAGAGCCTGAAAGTCCGCACTTTGACAGGTCTGCGCCAACTTTACTGTTATCCCACACTTCAACTTCACCGGGCTTTGAAAACAAGCCGGGAAATCTTAATTCACAGATACGCTCAACTGTTAAAAGGGCAGGTAAAGGATGGCTTTCTTCACCCATTCTTGTATTGCACTTTATTTCGTCTATTACCGAACAAATTTCCATAACGTTTGTTATGGGAGTAATGTTAAGCATAGTTGCAAGGCAGGGCCCTACCTGTGCGGTATCCCCGTCTATGGTCTGCCGTCCGCAAAATATTAAATCGTAAGGCAGTTTTTTTATGACGGAAGACAGCACATAAGATGTTGCAAGAGTGTCTGACCCTGCAAAGGCATTGTCTGTTACGGCAATAACTTTTGCACCAAGACGTGTTAGCCTTGTAAGTTCACCCATAGCAGAGGGGGGAGCCATTGACACTACAGTTACGTCCGAAGACAATCTTAATGCACATTCCAGAGCGGAAGCGTCAAAAGGATTGATTTCACCTTTTATAATTTTTGCACATACTATAATTTTCATATATCCTCGTTATAAACAGGCTCTAACGCCTTTTGGATTTTTTTGTATTTTGTAAACAGTTTATTGTATTTTTCTGTATTATCACTGTCTGGAACAGTTTCTGATACTGTTTCGTTACACTTATCAAGTGCTTCGGCGGGAGAGTTCCATATTCCCACAGTTATTCCTGCCAAAACGGCACTTCCAAAGGAGGAGTCTGAATGTTCCTTCCCGATAAGTGTCATATCAAGGGAGTCTGCAAGAATCTGTCTCCACAGTTTTCCACGGCTTCCGCCGCCGATAACTACCGCTTTTCTGCCGTGAGAAATACCAAGACTGTCAAGGGTAAGTAAGCAGTCTTTCATAGACATACATACGCCTTCCATTACGCTTCTGGCGAAATGGCCTTTTGTATGGTATGCTCTTATTCCTGTAAAACTTCCGCACAAGTTGGGGTTCTGGTAAGGAGTAAGTTCTCCGTTTAAATAGGGGTGATATATAAGACCTTCACTGCCTACGGGAACATTTTCCGCCTCGCTGTCAAGGGCTTTGTAATCTTCACCAAAAGTATCACGAAACCATCTGTACGATGCGGCACATGCTTTTGTTGCAGTACCGGGATACCATAAATTATCAATAAAATGTGAGTAATTGATAAGATTTTTGTCGGGATACGGTTTGTCGGTAATCACACAAATTCTGCCTGCAGTTGCAAGTTTAATTGTGATGGCATTTTTCTTTATGCCCCCTGCCGCAAAAACCTCCATAACTGTATCTGTACTTCCGCAAAGTACGGGAGTACCCTCCGCAAGACCTGTATCAATACTTGCCTCTTTTGTTATACCTCCCACAATATCTGTTGGCTTTACCAGAGGAGGAAGAGCGGTTACGGGAAATTCTATAATATCGCAAAGTTCCTTTGACCAGCACTGATTGTTGTAGTCAAAAAGCATACTTCCCTCTGCTTCAATATAGTCTGTAACATAGTCCCCTGTTAAAAGGTGTCTTACATAATCCTTTGCAAAGCATATTTTCTCTGTTTTTTGCCATATTTCGGGCTCGTTTTCTTTAATCCACATAAGTTGCGGTAAGGTCCATATTGTACCCGGCTCGTGTAATACCTGCTTTACAATAAGGTCTTTGTAATTTTCGTTTAAAAATGCAACCTCTTTTTTGGTTCTGGTGTCTGTCCAGTAAATGGCAGGTCTTAAAACATTAAAGTTTTTGTCCATTATTACTGCCGTATGTGTTGCGGCATCTAAGCAAACTGCTTTGATTTTTTCTGGGTCTATTTTACTTTTTGAAAGTACGGCTTTGATGTTTTCTTTTGTTGCAACATACCAGTCATAGGGGTTTTGCTCTGCATATCCGTTTTCTGGATAGTATGTTTCGTATTCGTATGTAGCAGTTGCAGCAATTTCGCCGTTTTCACAAAGAAGTGTGGCTTTAGAAGCGCCGCCGCCAAAGTCTATTCCCAATAAGTATTTCATAATTCTCACCTTTTAAAATAAATCATCTGCAAGTTCTTTGTATGCACAAAAATATACATCACTGTGTTGCTTTAAAAGACTTGCGGGAATTTCTGCCTGGACTTTATCAAAAAGAACGTGCTTTAATATGCCGTGTTGCCACGGTCTGTTAAGGGCAATATATACGCGTTTTGATGCCAATATCTGCTTCATACCGACAGTAATGCACCACTCGGGCATACCTCTTAAGTCACCTCTTTGATATCCGTAGGCATTTATGGTTTTTGTTTCTCTCGAAATGGGTAGAATTCTTGTGCCTAATTCTGCAAACTCGTTGGGAGTAACGCTTTCACCCGGCTCCGGCGGTTCGTTAAAAGCAAGGTGGCCGTTTATACCAAGACCGCCAAGGCAAAGGTCGGCTCCTCCAAGGTCTTCAATTAGTTTGTCATACTCCTGTTCTTTTCCTGGTTCAGGGAAAAGCCTCTGATTTTCAGGCATTATAAGGTCGGCGTCCACAAGTTCATAAAACTCTTTGTTCATACGGTAATGAAAACTCATGGGGTCATCGTAACTTATTGCCTTGTCAGGGGTTACAAGATATTCGTCCATATTGAAAAACCATACATTTTTCAAAGAAACTTTCAGTTGATTTACAAGTCTTGCTAAAATAGGATATTGCTGGGTGGGACCAACGGGAACAATCATAACTGTTCTTTTCCCTTTGGCGTTATTTTTCATAATTTCTTCAAGCATAACAAGTGCCATATCGAAATATACATCCCACTCATTATCCACAGTTTTAAAATTTATGTTTTCCACTTTTGTTAGCATTTTTTACCTCACCAATGATAATTTAATTATTAAGCCATTTGTGGTCTGGGTCTGTTGTCATATAAAATCCTCTTACAGGACCTGCCATTATCCACAAATAATAGTTTTTGTAACCTGGAGCAGTATGGAAGGGATGATAACCTCTTGGGATTTCAATAAAGTCCCCTGTTTTAACAGTATAAGTTTCGTCAACGTCGCCTTCTAATGTATATACTTTCTGAATTCCGAAGCCCTGTGGTTTTTCAAATTCATAGTAATATATTTCTTCTGTGTTGGCTTCGGTCGGCATATTGGAATCGTCGTGCTTGTGGGGAGGGAAACTTGCCCATTGTCCGCCCTCTACAAAACATTCACCGATATAAATCTGGTCTGCTTCAATTCTTTCGTCTAAAATAAACATAGCGTGTCTTGTCCAGCCCGGTTTACCCATATCCTTTTCAACAACATCTGACGGTCTTATAAGTCTTGGCTGGTGGTCATTTGTTGACGGGCATTTGCAAACTGCAATCTGCACTTCGCCTACAGCCACGATTGTAAACTTAGTGTTTCTTGGAACATAAACACAGGTTGCATTACCGTCAAATACAGTTTGGCGTTCACCTATATTCTCATATTTGAAGTTGTCGCCATACACGGTACATTTTCCGCACAAAATCAAAATACCGAATTCTTTGTCCTGTTCAGTATATGTTTTTGTATCGCCGTCGGCAAATTTTAACATATCAATTTCGACATTTTTGCAAGTGCTGTTGTCTTTTGTAATTATCTGAGATTTACCGTAGTTTTTAGTCCAGGTCTTTTTCAAATTCATCTATTCCACGCTCCTTTAAAAATTCAATGGTTTCATCAAATGTCGGTACACTTTCTCTTGCACCGATTTTTGTGCACTTTAAAGCAGATGCTGCGCTTGAAAACACACAGCATTTATAATAATTATAACCTTTTGTGACTGAGAATGCAAATGCTCCGTGAAATACGTCTCCTGAGCCGTTTGAATCCACCGCATCCACCAAAAATGCAGGATAGTGCAAAACTTCCTTGCCGTCGTATATAATACCGCCCTTTTTACCCTGGGTTACAACCACTATTTCGGGTTTATACATTTCCATAAGTTTTATTGCGGCTTTTTCTGCGGTATCTTCTTTTGTGTGGCCAATTGCAAACTCTTCCGACGGGATTAAAATATCAGTGTAGGACAGTAAGTTTTCCACACCCTCATATAAGCCCCCTGCATCATAAAGAACTTTTGTTCCATTTTCTCTTGCAATCTTTGTGCCTTTAATTGCTGCATCTATGTCATTTCCGTCAATCATTAAAATTTCGGCATCTGCAATTGCTTTGGCAGAAGTTTCGTCAATTTCTGTGGGCGGAACATTGCCTTTGTAAAATACGCAGGTCCTTGAGGCACTGTCTTTTGCAAGCCACAAAACAGAGCAGAAAGAACTGTAGCCCTCTTTAAGTGTCATATAATCTGTACTTACACCGTATTTCAGAAAATCCTGTGTCAGAAATGTTCCTGCACTGTCATTGGTATAGTTTCCTATGAAAGCACAGTCTGCGCCTAATTTTGATGCGGCAACAAGCCCCGTTGCACAGGGCCCTCCCCCGCACTCTTTTACAGAATTTGCACGCATTTTTGTATCTTCAGCAGGATAATTTTCAACTGTGTATAGTGTGTCAAATACATTTGCACCTATTCCAACTATCTTAGCCATAAATTACGCCTTTCCGTTTGCTTCAACTAATCTTATTTTTTCAATTGCAAGTTTTTTAACAGTTTCAATTGGGTGTTTCATAAACAGGTCAACTGCAAGACTTCTATTTGGGTCATCAAGAATTTCTTTTGTACCGTCAGCAAAAGCACAGCAAACATCTGTACCGATGTTCATTTTACGGATACCTGCTTTAATTGCCGCTTTTACCTGGTCGTCAGGAATACCTGAGCCACCGTGAAGTACCAAAGGAATACCCCCTGTTGCTTCTCTTATTGCTTTTACTCTTTCAATATCCAGTTTAGGAGTTTTTTTGTAATGACCGTGTGCGTTACCAATCAAAACTGCAAGACAGCATACGTTTGTTTTCTTAACAAACTCTGCTGCTTCTTCGGGACTTGTAAATTCATCCATGGCGTCGTCATTTACGCTTCCTATATGACCAAGTTCACCTTCAACAGGAACGTCGATAGTTTCGCATATATCAACAATGTGCTTTGTGTTTTGGACATTCTCTTCAAATGGATGAACGGAGCCGTCATACATTATGCCTGTTGCACCCCAGCGAAGTGCTCTTTGAACTGCAATTTCTGAGGGACCGTGGTCTAAATGGAAGCACACGGGAACAGTTGCTTTTCTTGCCGCCGCAACAATAGCAGGGCAAAGGTAGTAACCAACTTCTTCAAGTATAAGACGTGGATAAATCTGAATAATAACA
The DNA here is from genome assembly GCA_937914775.1 of uncultured Clostridia bacterium. Lineage (GTDB taxonomy): Bacteria > Bacillota > Clostridia > Monoglobales > Firm-18 > RGIG1864. The sequence goes on along the minus strand of CALDNB010000214.1, from coordinate 13,830 downwards.
GGTGCTCTCTCTTCTTCAGCCGCTTTTATAACACCCATCACTGTTTCTATATTATACACGTTAAATGCAGGAATTGCAAAGTTGCCTTTTTCTGCCATATCAATTACTGTTTTTAAACTTACAAGCACTCTAAAACAACCTCCTCAACTTTTTTAAGTTCAATGTCTTCGGGTTTTGTTCTTAATAAATACTCGTATTCTGCGGTGCTTTCTGTAACCAGAGTTTTAACATCCATATTTTTTGCATTAGTCCATCTTGCATCTGCAACTTTTAAAATTACATCATCCATATATTCGCCCATAATAAGTTGACCTGCTAAAACTGTGTGCTCTTTATTTAAAAGCATTTCATTTACTGTACCGCAAGCAGACAATATATCACGGATTGGCTCTGTTTCTTCCAAATCACGTGCAAGGTAAGGATTGTCTTGGGGAGTATATGATTTTCCGCTGTTTTTAACCTTTAATGCACCGTTTTTAATAAGTTCCATATATACTGGCATACTTGCCGGATATACATTTAATGTAAATTCATCACATCCTGTACTTCTGCCATCTAAGATATCAGCTGCTGCACAGATATTTTCAAATCCACCACCTGCACATCCCGCGATAACACCCTGGTCTACATATAATTTGCCATTGCGAACCTTATCTTTTAATGAGAAGTTTACTTTTTCACCGAAAGATACTTTTGCTTTTTCTTCGCAGTCTGCTAACACGTCTAAAAGGTTTGCATTCACATCTTCAATTGTATAAGTATTGCTTGGATGGAATGGCATAGCGATCATTGGTTTTACTTTTGCAAGGTCCACAACGATCATACCATCATAGTAAGCAACATCTGCAGGATTTAATTCTTTATATCCGTCTGCACGTCCATGAATTGCATAGAATTCCTGGATTTTTTCATCTGTTTTCCAGATAGAAGACAGACATGTTGTTTCAGTAGTCATAACATCGATACCGATACGGAAGTCTGCGCTAAGGTTTGCAACACCGTCACCGATAAATTCCATTACTTTATTGTTTACGTAGCCACATTTAAACACTGCACCGATGATTGCAAGAGCAACGTCCTGAGGACCTACACCTGCTGCCGGTGAGCCTGTTAAGTAAACACCAACTACCTGTGGCATGTTAATATCGTATGTTTTATTTAAGAGCTGTTTTACTAATTCCGGTCCGCCTTCACCCATAGCCATAGTACCTAATGCACCGTAACGTGTATGAGAATCAGAACCTAAGATCATCTTACCGCTTTCAGCTAAGACTTCTCTTGCAAACTGATGAATAACTGCCTGATGAGGTGGAACATACACTCCACCATATTTTTTCGCACATGTTAAACCAAACATGTGGTCATCTTCGTTGATTGTACCGCCAACAGCACAAAGGCTGTTGTGGCAGTTTGTAAGAACGTAAGGAACAGGGAATTTTTCCATTCCTGATGCTCGTGCTGTTTGAATAATTCCTACGAAAGTAATGTCGTGGGATGTTAATTTATCAAATTTAATCTGAAGTTTTTCCATATTTCCGGAAACATTGTGATCTTTTAAGATGCCATAAGCAATGGTTCCTTCTTTGGCTGTTTCTTTTGATGGGACATTTCCCAGTTTGCTGCCAAGGAGGGCAGCTGCGTCTTTATCATCTGCAATGATTTCGGTGCCGTTTAAAACATAAGCTCCGCTATTTAACATTGTAATCATAATTTTTCCTCCTCAAAGTGCAAAGCACTAAATTGTATACAATTATACAACCTAGTGCTTAATAATTCAACCCTATTCTTCTGTTTCTTCCTCTAAACTTGCCTCTAAATTTTCTTCCAAAATTCCAATGGACATATCTTCCGGCAACGCTTCTAGTTTTGGGAAGGTAATCGTTACTCTGAAAAGATCTCCGTCCAGATAAACATAAAATTTACCGCCCTGAAGCTCTGTTAAGTTTTTCGCAATGGAAAGTCCAAGTCCGGATCCTTCTGTACTTCTGGAAATATCCCCGCGGATAAAACGCTCTGTTAAATCTTTCGCTTCGATATTTAACCTCTGCTCAGAAATATTTTTAATAGAAAACTTAATCTCAGTTCCAAGATCAATCAAATCCACATAGACCCTTGTATTTTCCATCGCATATTTTGCAACATTATTAAACAGGTTTTCTAAAACACGCCAGAGTCTTCGTCCGTCTGCTCTGATAAAAAGCGGTTCCTGTGGCATGTTCTCAATGAGTTTTAAGCCTCTCGCTTCGAACTTATCTGCAAATTCTCCGCCCGCCTGATAAATCATTTCCTGCATCTGAATCTGCATACATTCCAGTTTAATATTTCCGGAACTAATCTTGGATGCTTCTACAAGATCCTCTGTCAAATGTTTCAGACGATGAGATTTCTGCTCTAAAATTTCAATGTATCCTCTCGCCTTCTCATTTTCAATATTTTCTCGTTTCAGCAACTCAACGTAATTAATAATGGAAGTCAATGGTGTCTTAATATCATGTGATACATTGGTAATCAGATCCGTCTGCATACGCTCATTCTTCATACTTTCCATCACAGAATTTAAGAACACCTCATTTACCCCATTCAAGGTTTGGGCAAATTCTTTTCGAAATCCTCCAAAAGATTCCACATCGTACTGATAGTTCAGTTCACCTTCTTCAATTTTCTTCATTCCATCCAACAGTTTTTGATCCTGCAGCGCTTCTTTCAATAGCAGTCCTGCCACAACAACATTGAATATAATGCTCAAAACAAATCCAACAGCTCCGATATTCTGCAAAATATAGTTTATCGCCACGTATCCCGCAAAAAGCAGCAATACCTTAGTGGAGCGTTTTCCGTTTGCAAAAATCCCCTTTAAGAGTTCAACAATCTGGTATGAAAGACTATTATTCCATAACGTTTTTGCCTTTGCACGACGCATCAGGCTAAGCCAGCCAGCTAGGAAAACACAGTTTTCACCCAGCGCAACAAAACCAATAATGCCTTCATTAGTCAAAAAAGAAAAATATTCATCTACAACAAACAACGGAACAATCCCCAAAGAAGCCAGTGCCGCAATGACAAATGCGCCAATTTCTGTTTTCCAATGGTCAAACCAGTTTAGCTGGATTCCATCTTTATCCGGATCTTCTCCTGCCTTCGCTGTTAAAAATACGATTGTAATAAAATAACCTACAATTCCGATCACACCGGCCATCAAAGCAATCCATGCAATCGGCTGCAATGTCTGATAACGCTCATATCCACCATAAAGCACATCCTTCGCAGGATAAGCAGTGTCAATCCCTAAACCAAGCACATAATTATCAGACCCTGACATACCATATTTTTCTGCATATCCGTATAAATCTGTTACGGACAGCATCACATTCTCTGCATCTACCGACAGAATCTGATTATCATAATAGCAGTAAGCTCCCAATGATTTTATATATTCTTCAATTTCTGTTTCGGACGCATTCCGATACTCTGCTACATTGGTATAAATCTGTTTCAACTCACGATCCACCAAAAAGTAACGAACATTGCTAGATTCCGGCGAAAAAATGTTTACATTGTCACGATAAGATAACACATCTGATACGATATTTTCCAATGTTTTATCCATCAGGGTATACACTGCTTCCAGATCCATATCATTTTCTGTGGCATATGATACAATACTTCGATAATTTTCCGGCTGATAAAGTTCATTTAAAACACGTTTTGTATATGCCTCGTCATAGGAAGTATCGGATACGCCGCTGACATTCTGATAATACTGGTAGTAAGCATTCCATTCCTGGCTGGACATCAGAAAATATTTTTCCAAATCTTCTTTCAGTTCAGAAGCATTTGTCGCATTCTCCAGATGCAGTGTCAAATAACCTTCTGCATCAATCTCTACAGAACTGTAATTCCAGCCTTTTTGTGCCCAGTTCAGCAGGTCGCCCAATCGGTAATATAATCCTTCTGAATCATATTCTCCGGTAATAACGCCTTTGTTTGCATATTCTTCAATGTTCACAAAACGTTCCGGATCATAAACTCCGTTCTCTTCAAATCGGGTGGCACGAACTGCAGCTCTAAGAGCACGGGTTACCTGATTGACTGACTGGGTCTGAAAATATTCTGACTCTTCATAGGTTCGCCTGGTTAAAAGATCATCCCAGGAACCACTGTTAACACCATAGTTACTGGAAATAATCAGTACTACGATCAGCAGCAAAGCAAATATTTCATTGAGAATGATAATTGCAGTTTTTACACCACTGCTGATTCGAAACTTAAACATTGCAACTCCCTACATAACATTACTGTTTTTCAATCTTATATCCAACGCCCCATACAACCTTTAAGTAACGAGGATCTTTTGGATTTACTTCAATTTTTTCACGAATATGACGGATATGAACCGCTACCGTATTATCCGCACCAATTGCTTCCTCATTCCAGATGCTTTCATAAATCTGGTTGATAGAGAATACTTTCCCCTGATTTTTTACAAGAAGAAGTAAAATATTATATTCAATCGGTGTTAACTTTACTTGTTCTCCGTCAACGCTAACTTCCTTCAACTCATCATTGATCACAAGACCTCCCGCCTGATAAATTGAGTCATTGACTGCTGTTTTATTACCAAGCTTAGTGTATCGACGAAGCTGTGATTTTACTCTCGCTGTTAATTCCAATGGGTTGAATGGTTTGGTCACATAATCATCTGCTCCCACATTCAATCCCAGAATTTTATCCGCATCTTCTGATTTGGCTGACAAAATAATAATCGGAATACTGCTTTCCTGACGGATTTTTAATGTAGCACGAAGCCCATCCAGTCTTGGCATCATAACGTCGATGACAAGTAAATGCACTTCATTATTTTTCAATACTTCCAAAGCTTCTATGCCGTCATATGCCTTTAATACTTTATAGCCTTCCTGAGTTAAATAAATATCTATCGCTTCCACGATTTCGCGATCATCATCACATACAAGAATCGTTTCCATACCTTCACCTCTCCTGTTTATTAATCACTGACGAATACATCGCATCCGCCACCCCATATTTTATTTTATACTAAATCTTTATTAAAATCAGCGCTTGAATTTATAAAGATTTTCTTAAGGTGCTTTTTTTAATTTTCACATAATATGACTCAAATGGCAAATACTAAATGAAAGTATTTTTTGGAGGAACGTATGATTCAGGGAAAACAAAGTATTGCATTTGAGCAACCGCCATATATTTCAAGTTATGCTTCAATCGTAGGAAAAAAAGAAGGGGACGGACCCCTGGGAAACTATTTTGATAAGATAGAAACAGACCCAATGGTCGGAAAATCCAACTGGGAAGAAGCTGAAAGCGAATTACAAAAACAAGCTGCACAAATGGCACTGAAAAAAGCAAAGTTATTGCCGGAAGATATCCGCTATCTTTTTTCCGGTGACTTGCTTGGACAGATTATCGCATCTTCTTTTGGTATGCTGGAATTGCAGATTCCAATGTTTGGTCTTTACGGCGCCTGTTCTACTGCAGGAGAATCCATTTCACTGGCCGCCATGACTGTCGCTGCCGGATATGCAAAACATTGTCTGGCAGTGACTTCTTCTCATTTTGCCAGTGCCGAAAAACAGTTTCGTTATCCACTGGAATATGCCAGTCAGCGGCCATTATCCACAACATGGACTGTTACCGGAAGCGGAGCCTTTGTCATAAGTGAAACAGGAAAAGTAAAAATCACCGGAATCACTACCGGAAAAATGATGGATTATGGTGTAAAAGATTCTATGAATATGGGAGCCGCTATGGCGCCGGCTGCAGCTGATACCATTTATCAGCATTTTATAGATTTTGACCGAACTCCTGAGGATTATGATTTGATCGTTACCGGTGATCTGGGTGTTGTTGGACGAGAACTGATATTAGATTTGCTAAAAGAAAAAGGGTATGATCTGACAGACAACTATTTCGACTGTGGCATTGCTATTTTTGATGATAGTAAACAGGATACTCATTCCGGCGGCTCAGGATGCGGATGCAGCGCTGTTACTCTGGCAGGTTATCTGCTTCCAAAACTGGAAAGCGGAGAACTTAAGCGCATTCTGTTTTTACCTACCGGTGCTCTGCTCTCAACCGTCAGCTTCAACGAAGGTCAGAGCATCCCTGGAATCTGCCACGGAGTGGTGTTGGAAGCATAAAAATTGTGCCCCACTTTCATGGGGCACAAAAATTTATCTTAGTAGTTTTCCTTACGTACTTCGAAGTAGCTCTGTGGATGTGCACATACAGGACATACTTCAGGAGCTTTTACGCCAACTGCCATATGACCGCAGTTGCGGCATTCCCAAATTGTAACACCGGCTTTTTCGAAAACTTCCATTTTTTCTACGTTTGCCAAAAGCTTGCGATATCTTTCTTCATGAGATTTTTCGATAGCTGCTACGCCACGGAATTTTGCTGCTAATGCTGCGAAGCCTTCTTCATCAGCTTCTTTAGCCATTCTGTCATACATGTCTGTCCATTCAAAGTATTCACCTTCTGCAGCATGTAATAAGTTTTCAGCTGTTGTTCCGAGTTCTCCTAATTCTTTGAACCACAATTTTGCGTGTTCTTTTTCATTGTCAGCTGTTTTTAAGAAGATTTCAGAAATCTGTTCGTAACCATTTTTCTTTGCTACAGATGCGAAATAAGTATATTTATTTCTTGCCTGAGATTCACCAGCAAATGCTTCCCATAAGTTTTTTTCTGTTTTTGTTCCTGCATATTTGTTTGCCATAATTTTTAGTCCCCTTTGCAAAAATTCTAAGGAGATTTCTCTTCGAAATCTCCTTAGAATTATATCATAACCTGTTCCGTATTTCCACAAAATTCGAATGACATTATTATATAACAATTGTGCTAAGCCAATATACTACACCCAATAACCAGCTGGAAAATATTCCATATAAAATAACCGGTCCTGATATCGTGAAGATCTTGCATCCAATCCCAAAGACCTGTCCCTCTTTCTGAAATTCAATAGCAGGAGCTGCTACAGAATTGGCAAATCCGGTAATTGGCACCAATGCACCTGCACCGCCAAACTTCGCTATATTCGGATAAATGTTAAATCCCGTTAACAGAACACTTATTAACACCAGCACTATCGTGCAAACAGTCCCTGCATCATCCTTATTTAGTCCATAAGCCATTGCCGCCTGCGTAATCCCCTGCCCAATGGTACAGATGCTTCCACCTACCAGAAACGCTTTTAACATTTCCTTTGGAAGACTGTGTGTCGGAGTATATTGCTTTACTTTTTCGCCGTACTCTTTTTCAATCTGTTTTTGCTTTTCTGTCTTTTCCATGATATTCTCCTATCCCCACATCAATATATGAAGCAGCGAACCTGCCGTGTGTCCCACGGCCAGGGACCACACAATCGCTATCAATCCTTTTTTCAAATAAATTCTTCTCATAAAGATTGGAATGGTGTCAATAATTTCTGTCAACGCCATAGCCCAGGCACCTACAAAAATGCCGGCGGTACTTCCATAGATTCCAAGTCCGATTTCTCCGACAGGAATCTGCCAGCTATACAGATACCACATGGTTCCAAAAATCCCACCAGCTGCTACCACCGTCTCGTACTGCCAAAGAAATTTTCCTGTCTTTGTCTGATGAGCAAATCTGGAAATAATCCCAAGAGCGATCAACAGTGCAAAGAATCCTCCGGCAAGTCCGATTCCTGCGCCAAACCCAAACACCGCTAAAAGAAGCTGTCTAATCCACATCCTTCTCCAGCCCCTTTCTTCCTTCGTGTTGAATCAAAGTCGTATATACCTGCTTATCATACCCCGACATTTCCACTTCTACCGGGGACGGTTCCTGGGTCAGCTTCTTTTTTCCGATGTGATTAAAAAATCCGATAATTCCCACACTGACTCCCAGGGAATAGCTAAGTTCCAATATGGTCGCTCCTTCCGGTGCAGTCCCCATAACCCAGGTATAGACTTTTCGGAAACTGTCCAGTGCGCTGACATCTTCATTAAAGGTCATCATGGCAAACACGGAACCAAAAAAGGAAATAACACACACCAAAAAAACTTTTATAAAGTCGACAATTTTCGACTGTTTCCCCGGTTTTAAACTGATGATAAAATCACTTTCACCCACATTCTGTATTTCCAGATTCGGATAGATTTTATGAATCTTTTGAATCACAAACATCACAGAAACAACCAGACGGTTATTAGGATTGGCATCTACTTCTATTAGTTTTTCTGCTTTCAGTCGATTTATCATCGAAGAATCCGTGCATTCCATTGCCGCCACATCTCCGATTTTTACAGATTTATTTGGCACCTGAATACACTGCTCAATCTTTAAATACAGAATCCGGCTCATGCAGAAAGCTCCCATACCTCTTCATTTTTTTCCGTAGGAAGTTCCACAAAAGTACCATTTTCATAGGTTATGGGACGATACTCCATGTATAGATAATATCCCAGCCATAAGAACACCGACATAAGTATCAGCGTAATTGCATATACATAATTTTTTCTCATATTCTTTCACCAACCTTTGTCATTAGTGTTTGAAAGAATCCAAAAATTATGCAAGCTCTTTTAATCGTCTCAATATTCTTTTTTCCAGCCGGCTCACCTGAACCTGACTGATTCCTAAGATTTCTGCAACTTCCGTCTGTGTTTTATTTTCAAAATAGCGAAGTATGATCAACTGTTTGTCCCGTTCTTCCAGGCTATTAAGAAGCTGCTGCAAAAACAGGCGGTTCATTAACTCCTCCTGCTCGTTTTTTTCTGCAGCCAGCTTGTCCTTTAAAGAAATCTCCTTCCCGTCTTTTCCGTAGATACTTTGCTCCATGGAATCTACTTCCACAACCGCTTCCATACAAAGAACGATTTCTTCCGGGTCCATGGAAAGCCTTTCTGCAAGTTCCTCTACCGTCGGCTCCCTTCCAAGCTCATGTCCCAAAACTTCCACCATCTTTTTAATCTTCCATTGATTTTCTTTCAAGCTTCTACTGACTTTGATGATACCGTCATCCCGGAGAAATCGTTTGATTTCTCCGGCAATAAGCGGTACCGCATAGGTGGAAAACTTCACATCATATCCAAAATCAAATTTATCAATGGCTCTTATCAATCCGATTGCACCAATCTGATATAAATCTTCTGTTTCATATCCTCTTCCCATAAATCTTCTCACCACATTCCAGATCAGACCGGAATGCATTTTTATCAACTGCTCCTTTGCATCTTTATCTCCGTCCTGTGACAGTCTGATCAGATCAAAGGTCTCTTCCATAGCGTCGCCCAATTTTCTTGGTCATAGTAACTTTCGTACCCCGACCAACTTTCGATTCCACTTCTATACTGTCCATAAATGCTTCCATAAATACAAAGCCCATTCCTGAACGTTCCAGATCTCCTCTTGTAGTATACATAGGCTCCATTGCCTTTTTTACATCTTCAATTCCAACACCGAAATCCTCCACACTCACAGTAAACACATCTTCTTCCACCATCGCTTCAATTACCATTTTATGTACTTCCTGTCTGTATCCATGAATGATTGCATTGGTCACAGCTTCCGAAACAGCCGTTTTAATATCTGCCACCTCTTCCATCGTCGGATTCAATCGTGTCAAAAATGCTGCTACCACCACGCGCGCAAATGATTCATTTGATGAAATACTGTCCAGTTCCAGTTTCATTACCTGCTTCATATTAAATTCCCTCCATTGGAATAATTTTATGAATTCCACTTAACATTAAAACTTTTCTAATACGCTCCCCGGCATTAATAATATGTACAGTTCCTCCAAGGGCGCGCATTAGTTTGAATCGTCCCATCAAAAGCCCAATTCCGGAACTATCCATAAACTCCGTATCCTGAAAATCAAACTCTAAAACCTTAACATTCTCCGTTTGTACTTTTCTATCCAAAAATTCTCTTAACTCCTCTGTAAAACAATGATCAACTTCCTTCGGAATACTCACATGCAGTGTAATTCCTCTTTTATGTACAAGCTTTTCCATCCTTTTGCCTCCTTTTCTTTTTTTAAATGAAAAAAGAGACCACGCTTTCGCGTAGTCTCCTAAACTTCTAGGTTTTTCTTTTGTTTATTGATGACTGTCCAAATATGCTTTCGCAGTCTTTGCACGCTGTGTTTCTGCCGGTAATAATTCTACCACTCTCTGGAAGTATTTCTTCGCATTTTCCACATCGTTTAAATTTTCATAACTTCTTGCCAGATAGTATACCGCATAGTCATGATCTGCATTTAATGCAACCACTTTTTCCAGATTTGTCTTTGCTTCTTCATATTTTCCTGCGCTAAAGGCTTCTTCACCTTTTTTATAAAGATCTTCAATGACAGTTGCATTGACTGTAGCGCTTACAGAATTATAAATTTCTTTTGCAGCTTCTGCCAGATTATCGACATTTACCTTGGAAAGCGCTTCTGCCGCTTCCTCATATTTTGCTTCTCCGGCTAACTTCTGTGCTTCAAAAAGGGCATCATATGCGCCGGCTTTTTCATTTGCTGTCTGCGCCTGCTTTTCTGCTGATGTTCTTGCAAGCTTTGCAATGTTTAATTCTTCATTTAAAGCTTCAATACTTGCAGCTTTTGCCTCTAACTGATCACTGTATTCAATAACCTGCTGATTTGCCGCATTATTTGCAGACTGGATTTTAGCAGGTGCAAGTACGAACCAGCATACTGCAAGGCCAATGATCATACCTAATAAAATATCAAGTACAACATTTCGGCCTCCACCTTCCTGTACGGCCTTTGGCTGAATGATCGTTTCATTACCGCTTGTATAGGCAACTGCATCTTTACTGATACGAGAGGATTTTTTATCTGCACTTTTTCCTCTTAATAAGTCAGTTTCATTAAAGTAGTTCAGTGCAAGTACATTTCCTCTGTCTATGTGCAGAACTTTTTTCAGTTCCTTTCTTGCCAGTTCAATCTGATTTGACTGAATGGCAACAAGTGCCAGTAAAAGATGTGCCGATACAAATTTTTCATGAATCGACAACACTTTTTTCAGCTGAATAATGGCAAGATCCAGACTTCCCTGTCTTGCATATAACAGTGACTGGTTATATTTTTTGAATGCAATATTATATGCATCCAGTTTTCCGGCATTTTTCTGCACGGCTTCAATATAAGAATCTGCTACATTGTCTTCCGGCTGGTAGTTTTTGCTGACAATCCATTCGGAAAGAGCTGCTACCACATCACCCATTTCAAAATATACAAGTCCCAGCAAGTTTCTTGCAGGAATATTTCTTTTGTATACCTTTAAGCTGTTCTTTAAGTCTTCCTTTGCACCGGTCAAATCACGAACCTGTGCTCGTTCAAGACCTCTGTTATAGAGCGCATTGGAGGTAGAGATCAGCTTTTTATAAATCTTCACATTGGCACCACAGTTGTTGCAAAAAACACTGTCTGTCAATGTTGCTCCACATTTATTACACTTCATCGTCTATTCTCCTAATGACGTTCCTTTGTCTCTTTCACCATTTCTTCCATCAGATCGACCATATCTGTCAGGTTTTTATTGTGAATATTATCTTCAATCTGTTCTACTTCTAAGCTAGGATAAAATTTCTTCAGTTCTTCTTCAAAATTAATCATTTCTGTTCCTCCTCTAAAAAGAGTCCTACTTCACTTTTCATATAGTTTCATAATACCCAGTAGCTTTTGAAAAATCAATATTTTTATGGTGTCGGGGATTTATAAATAATCGACATTTCTTCGCTAAGCACGCGTTTATTTGGTGCCAGCTGTTTGATCATTACTTCATCTCCGTCTTTCAGCTCCAGATCTTTCACACGAACAAGATTTTCATTCACAAACCCCGTCGAATAAAATTCTCCGTTTACATGAACTTTACTCTGTGTTGTAAAGTTTTCACCAAATACATAAACCTTGTCTTCAATCTGTACGACTTTATCGATTGTCTGATCTATGATACCCATATGGAATTCTGCTGGTTCATGCTTACCGGCTTCGCCATAACTGTAACCTTCGCCATAGAGCATATCATACTGCAGCATCTGCATATCATACTGATAATCTTTCGTACCTCTTCTGTTCTGGTGATACTGTACCAGTGTTCCCGTATGAATACCAAGCTGATCTAAAACTTCTGCGCCAATCTGGTATGCACAAAGTGTCTGGTCATTTTTTGGAAGTCCCATATTATCCCAGATTACGTAAGAAGTATCGAACAGATAGCGATTTGTCACATCTTCCTCTGTTAAGTCCATGGTTGGAAGATGGTCGCCGTAAAATACGATCACACTGTCTTCACCAAGAGAATCTACTGCTTCAATCAGATCTTCCACGAACCAATCCATTTCGTGAATCTGATTTACGTAATATTCCCACTGATTATTCTTTGCTTCTGTTGGAGAGCCATCCACTGTAATGAGCGGATTCTCCAGTATTTTCTCGGTCGGATAATCTCCATGTCCCTGTACGGAAATGGTAAACACATAATCCTGACCCTCTGTGGACTCTAAACAGTCCATCACAGCTCCTACCAGCACGTCATCCTTCAGCCATCCGTTTGGTGTCTGATTGGAAATGTCCATATACTCTTTGGAAGTATAAGTTTCGAATCCCAGATTCGGGAATACATCTACACGGCTGTAGAAAGTTGCTTTATTGTTGTGAATTGCGTGTGTGTTGTAGCCGATTTCTCTTAATGCATATGGCACACTGTCGCAAGTCGTTTTTTTCATAATTGTTTTATGCGGATATTCCCCCGGTCCAAAATATCTCATATTCATACCGGAAATTGTTTCAAACTCAGTGTTTGCAGTTCCCGCACCTACCGATGGTACTTTAAACGCACCTGAGGAGTAATTTTCCATCAGTGATCTAAAATACGGAATCGGGTCTTCGGAACATCTTAAATATTCCACAGTCTTCACATCAAAGAAAGATTCCAGCTGCACAAAAATAATATTAGGCAGTTTTTCCGGAACTTCTTCTTCCCATGTAGTCAATTCTGTAATTGTTTCTTTATCATAACCGTAAGGTTTATTAATCCCGGTTCCTACCAGTGTACAGCTAAAGCAGTACGGGAAACCGTAATCCTGGTAAGCAAAAGCAATGTTTCCAAAATAGGAAGAAATCACTCGATACTCCAATGCAAGGGTCGTACATCCTGCGAAAATGCCAATCACAGCTAAAAATCCTGCCAGATTTCTTACATAATGAATTTTCCCCTGATATTTCGGTCCTTTTTTCCAGAACAAATATAAAATCGCAATGGCACCTACGACCAAAAGCACATTCATCAGAAGCTTATCCGGTGACATATATTTATCCAGAATGTCTGCCAGGTCTTCTAAAAGCTTAATATCCTGTGCCGTGAACGGTGTTACACGATTGCTTAAAACTGTACCGTTCATGTAACCGCCATAAATCCAGATGGCAGAAATTGCCAGACGAAGAACAGCTCTTCTTCTGAACAGATACACGATCATCAAAGTCATAAAGATCAGCAGGGAATTGTATAAAAATACCAGTGGACTCTCCACCATAAATGCAATTCCTGCTGCCGCAGAATGTCTGGAAAATGATTCAATAAAAAGCTCTATGATTACTGAACCAATTGCGTGAAATAAGAGCGAGTATTTATTCAGTACATTTACTGTTCTGGTAATCTCGCTCTGATGTTTTTCACAAAATATCACAAAAGGCTTCTTAATAATGTTAACAGCCTTACGGAAAGGGGCAGAGATAAACTCTGCCGCCATTCTAATCTTTTCTTTCATACTATCTCCTCAATTGGGCATTTATGCCAGCTGAGAAAGTCTTACCTTTAC
>CALDNB010000213.1 GCA_937914775.1 uncultured Clostridia bacterium | reverse complement strand
TAAAGCCCTTCTTTCTTACAAAACCGTCAAAGGCTTCATCTACCATAGTTCTTGTTATTTCTCTTGCTCTGTCAGGACGGAAGTTAAAGAAAATTACGCTGTCGTTTTCTTCAATTGCTTTACCGCCATCAATTACTGTAGGAACAACAAATTCGTCGGTAACGTCTTCTTTGTATGACGCCTTTACTGCACCAACGGGGTCTAATGCTTTAACGCCCTCGCCGTTTACCATTGCGTCGTATGCTTTTTCAACTCTGTCCCATCTGTTGTCTCTGTCCATAGCGTAATATCTGCCCATTACTGATGCAATTTTACCTATGCCTTTTTCGTCTATTTTCTCCTGCAACTGTGCAACGTAATCAGCGCCTGAAGTAGGAGGAACGTCTCTGCCGTCTAAAAAGCAGTGGATATAAACTTCCTTAAGTCCTTGTTTTTTTGCAAATTCTAAAAGACCGTACAGGTGCTCGTTGTGGCTGTGAACACCGCCGTCTGACAAAAGTCCCATAACGTGGAATGCAGAATTATGCTTTTTGCAGTTTTCTGCGGCTTTTAAAAGAGCGTCGTTTGTAAAGAAATCACCGTCTGTAATTGATTTTGTAATTCTTGTAAGTTCCTGATATACAATTCTTCCTGCACCGATGTTTGTATGTCCTACTTCTGAGTTACCCATCTGTCCCTCGGGAAGACCTACGTCCATACCGCTGCAGTGAATTACGTTATTTGGATAATTTGCAAGATACCTGTCCATATTAGGTGTTTTTGCGGCTACTATTGCGTTGCCGTTAGTTTTGGGCGAGTATCCGTATCCGTCTAAAATAATTAATGCTAATGGTTTTTTTCTCATACTGTTCTCCATTATTTGTTATATTTTACGATTTTTGTAAAGTCAGGTGCTTTTAGTGATGCACCGCCGATTAAACCGCCGTCGATGTCGGGCTGTGCCAACAATTCTGCAGCGTTTCCTGCGTTCATGCTGCCGCCGTACTGAATACGTGCGATGTCTGCAGTTTCTTTGCCGTATAGTTCGCAGATTACGTTTCTGATAATTGCACAAACTTCGTTTGCCTGTTCTGCAGTAGCAGTTTTACCTGTACCGATAGCCCAGATTGGCTCGTAAGCAATTACAACATTTGCCATCTGTTCTTTTGTTACGTTTGCAAGACCAAGTTTAATCTGTTTTCTGATATGTTCAGGCATAATACCTGCTTCTCTTTGTTCCAATGTTTCGCCGCAGCAGAAAATAGGTGTTAAGCCCTTTTCTAAAGCAACAAGAATTTTTGCATTTACTGTTTCGTCAGTTTCAGCAAAGTATTCTCTTCTTTCTGAGTGACCGATGATAACATATTTAACGCCAAGTGACAAAAGCATATCTGCTGAAACTTCACCTGTGTATGCACCGCTTTCTTTAAAGTGCATATTCTGTGCACCAACACCGATGTTTGTGCCTTTAACTGCTTCTGCTACTGCACAGATAGAAGTAAAAGGTACGCAAACAACAACGTCTGTGTCTGCATCTTTAACCATTGGGATAAGTTCTTTTACAAGTTCTACACCTTCTGCGGGTGTTTTGTTCATTTTCCAGTTACCTGCAATAATTTTCTTTCTCATCAATATCCTCTTTCTGCCGCAAATGTATTTTCTGCGACCCGTTCTATTTTTCTTACAATTTCCGCCCCGT
>CALDNB010000212.1 GCA_937914775.1 uncultured Clostridia bacterium | reverse complement strand
TTCAATTTTTGTTGCTTGATCAATGCCTATAGCGCCTGTTTTTTGTTCACAAAGTGCAGTGTAATATCTTCTTATAATTTCCTGTTTTGATGCCTCTCTTGTGATTTCGTCATTAACTATGCAGTTACCTGCCATATTAACACCCATATCAGTTGGTGATTTGTAAGGACATGTTCCAAGAATTTTATCAAGCATCGCTTTAACAACGGGGAAAATTTCCACATCTCTGTTGTAATTTACGGTTGTATCTCCGTAAGCGTCAAGGTGGAAGGGGTCAATCATATTTACGTCGTTTAAGTCCGCTGTTGCCGCTTCGTACGCAAGGTTTACAGGGTGAGTCAAAGGAAGATTCCATATTGGGAATGTTTCAAATTTAGCATACCCCGACTGGATACCTTTTTTGTGTTCGTGATAAAGTTGTGAAAGACAGGTAGCCATTTTACCGCTACCAGGACCGGGAGCAGTAACAACAATCAGTTCTTTTGTAGTTTCTATATATTCGTTTTTGCCGTAGCCTTCATCACTTACAAGTTTTTCTACATCAGACGGATAACCTTCGATGTTGTAATGTTTGTAAACTTTAACACCAAGTGCCTCAAGTCTCTTCTGGAAAGCGATGGCAGTATTCTGACCGTTAAAACGAGTAAGAACAACACTGCCTACATATAAACCGATTTCTCTGAAACATTCGATCAGTCTTAAAACGTCTTTGTCATAAGTAATGCCCAAGTCGCTTCTTTGTTTGTTTTTCTCGATGTCTGATGAATTGATTACTATTACTATTTCAACTTTTTCTTTAAGTTGTAATAGCATTTTAAGTTTACTGTCAGGCTGAAAACCGGGTAGTACTCGTGATGCGTGGTAGTCGTCAAATAATTTGCCGCCAAACTCTAAGTATAGTTTGCCGCCAAACTGTGCAATACGTTCTTTAATGTGCTCTGATTGCATATACAAGTATTTATCATTGTCAAAACCTTTTGCTACCACAACTTTACACCTCGTTTACTTATAATACTGTCATTTATTATATACTAAATTAAGGCAAATTTCAATAGTTAATTACAAATATTTTGTTTTGCAAATATACTTGAAATGTTAAAATAATAGTAGTATAATAAGATTAACGATATAATTTGAAAGAAGATAATGATAAATGGCTACAACATACGTTAAGAAAAAAAACGGACAATCTAATATTTTATACACTGTTATAACTGCTATTTTAATATTTTCAGTGTTTTTTTCAATGGTAAGTTTCTTTTACATAGGGGCTGAAAATGAGGCGTATGAAATGCTTCATATTCAGACCAAACAAATCAAAGATGACCTTACGTTGCAGATTAAATCTGACAGAGAAAATCTAATTACTATGTCTCATTTTGCTGCAAAACTATATGCTGATGGAGAAAACTATAACAGAATGTTCGATTCTTTTGAACCTATAGGACTTCTTTCCAACATTGGTATTTTGAATTCGGACAATACTTTTGTTACAAAAAAAGGCTCTGTTGATTTGTCAGGGAAGATTTCGTTTAATGAAGAAGCAAAAAAAGGTCAATACATAAGCGGTAGAATTACTGATCTTACACGTGACGGTGAAGAAATAATAAGAAGCGCAGTTCCTATTATAGTCAACGGTGAAACGGTAGGGATTTTATACGGTGTTATTAAACTTGACACCATTGGTAAAAAGTATAATAAAATGGCGGAAGAACTTGATGCTCAGCTTTTTGTTTATGATAAGGACACCGGCAAATATGTCATAAATACTATTGAAGGTGCAAAAGGTAATGTTTTTTCCCTTAAAAACCGTAAGTATAAAAAAGATTATTCCTTTGAGGAAATTATTTCAAACCCCAACGGTTACAGTTCATTTGAGTCAATCCTGAACGGTCAGGATTTGTATATCCATTATTCGACTATCAATGACTTTGGCTGGGGTATTATGCTTGGAAGATATGAAGAACAGGTATTTGCTAATACTCATACAGTCTCAGGCGTGTTGCTCTGCTCGTTTCTTATAATACTTTTGATTATTATTACTTATGTTTTTTACCTGGTATACAGTGAAAAGCGCAGGTCTTTGGTAATTTCTTATGCATCGCTTACACGAAAACTTTTGCTTGACATTAACCAATACGGCGGTAATATTTCCGAGGCACTTAAAAACGTTTGTGAGTTTTCCTTGTCAAGGTCTGCTTTTGTTGTAGATGCCGATGGTGAAGATTATCATTATATTTCTCCTCAATATGAATCAAGTCTGCTTTGTAATGCAGAGAGAAAATTCTTTGTTTCTCAACTGTTCTGCCTCGCTGCAGAACTTCGTGAACTTAATAAAACACCTGTTGGAATAATGTGTGTAAAACCCAATAAACACCTGTTAAAGACAAACAAAGATTTTTACGATTTTCTTTATGAGCACAGAATTAAAGAGGTATCCTTTACTTTTGTTGCTGACAAGAATAATTACGTCAGCATACTTGGCGTTATTAACTCCAAAAGGAGTAAAACTTCACGTCTTTTACTGGAAGATGTAGCAGTTTGTTTTTCTATTGCTATTCATAATAAAAAACACCTTAATAAAACTGAAACTGCTGCTGCTACTGATTCTTTAACAGGAACAATGAATCGCGTAGCGTATAAAAGAGATATTTTAGCATTTGACGAAGAAAAACCGACTGATTTTACTTGTATATACATTGATGCAAACGAACTTCACTTGCGTAATAATAAATATGGTCATGCAGCAGGTGACGAAATGCTTATTTATATTGCCAACTCACTGAAAGATGTGTTTTACGGCCATAAAATTTACCGCATGGGTGGAGATGAATTCCTTGTTTTTATAAGCAATGTTGATAAAGAGCATATAAAAAGGAATATTGAAACATTTGCTGAACAACTTAAAATTGCTGATTATAATGTTGCTATCGGTATGTCATACAGAAAGCAAAATGTAAACTGCGAAGAAATGGTAAGAGAGGCTGAAATACGAATGTACGAAGCAAAAGCCCAGTATTACCAGAATAAAGAGCAGAGAAGTGTCTCAAAAGACGTTGATAATAAGTATGTTCAAATCAAAACAGGAATCAGAGAAATTGACACAATGTTGTCTGTTTTAAAAGACCATTATAACGGAATATACAGAGTATCTTTAGATGCCGATAATGCACACAGAATTCTTATGCCATCATATCTTGGATACAACGAGAATGAAAACAACTTTTCAAAACTTTTAACAAAATATATTGATGAATTGGTGCATCCTGATTTCCGCAGATCTGTTATAAGTTTCTTAAATTACGATGCAATTAAGAGAGAACTTTCAGCGAATAAAACACCCAAAATAACGTATAAAAAGATGAATGGCGAAACTGTTATTTTAAGTGTATATAGACTTGGTGATGAAACGGATAATACCAGCGATACGCTTTGGGTGTTTGCTAAGGATTAAATTTTATTTGACAATGACGGTTCATTGTGTTAGAATGGTTTAAGATGAATATTTGGCAAAATCGGCGAAAGCCGATGACGCAAAGCCAAGAGGCTAAGGTTTAATACTATGCCAGTCCAGCTGCAATGATAAGAGTCTTTTAAGGCTTTCTATTGTTGCAGTTTTTTTGTGTGGAGGATTTTTATGAACATAGTAACAAGAGAGGAAAAGAAGTTTTTAATCAGCATTGAAGAATTTCGCAGAAAATCCCATTACCTTGACGGTTTGCTTTTTCAAGATGAGCACAACGGGATTGACGGATATATAATAAGGTCGCTCTATTTTGATACAGTATATGACGATGATTTTTTTGAAAAATTAGACGGCATCGAAACAAGACGCAAAATACGGCTAAGAATATATGACCCGAAAAATGACTTTGCAATGCTTGAAATGAAGCAGAAGCAGGGGGCATCGCAGAAAAAACGTTCACTTCGAATGTCAAAAGAGGATGCTGAAGCGTTGATTGCGGGTAAATATGACGTTTTGTTAAAA
>CALDNB010000211.1 GCA_937914775.1 uncultured Clostridia bacterium | reverse complement strand
AAACCGCGCTCATGTTCACGCCGTAGTCAACTCCGATGTGCAGCTCAAGGGAAATGCTGCCGTCATCGTTGAAGTGGACGGTAACGCCCCTGGACATGGATTCACGCCGCAGAAGCTGGAGAGGCCCTCCGTCCTTGCTGCGTCCTGCCATACCCTTAACGCCGAAGCAGCTTGTCGCCGCGTCGCCGGCAAGATTTGTCAAGACCTCGTTGGTGATGCTGATATTGCCCTTTTCATTAGTAATATTCACCATAGCTGACGAGCTCCTTTCGTATAAAATACTCAATAAATTCGGCCTGGCGCTTCAAACGCGCAATCCGAGTTATACAAGTATAATACATAAGTCAGAAAATCACAAGCAAAATTTGAAGTATTTTCGCAAAAATAAATGCAAAAGCCCCGCAGGATATTTTTTAGGCAGAAAATACATGAAAATTATAGCCCTTTCGTGTTTACATTTTGACGATTTGGTGTTAAACTGACTATGCCTGTCTGTAAACGGCGCAAGTACGCCGCCGTTGAAGCGCAGGCAGAAAGTTTTATCAATATTTTTTAATCTGAGCATGTGGTTTCCTCCTTTTTGAGTATTCGGTAGCAACTAAAGTTATAACAAACAATGTTGTAATAACAAGATTCATATCGGAAGCACGAAGACCTGAACTTATTGCAAGTGAAATACAGGTTTTATATAGTATCATACCTATTACAACAGAGGTGGTAACCTTTACCCATTTTGCTCTGGCAAAAAGACTTGTGCCGATAATTACTGCCGCAAGTCCCATTACAAGAGTACCTACACCTGAAGACACGTCAAACTGCATTACTCTCTGGCAGTTAACTGCACCTGCAAGTGCTACAAGTCCGTTACCTATTGCAAGGCCTATGATTTTTATTTTACCGGGGTTTTCACCTAAAGTAACAACAAGCCCTGCATTGTCTCCTGCGCTCTTTAACAAAAATCCTGACTTGGTTTTTAAATACATATCAAGCAGTATTTTTGCCACAAGGGAAATAACAATAATTATTATTAATGGGAAGTACGGTCTTATACTGTCAGGAACGGCAAACAAATTAAATATTGTTTTTTCGTTCATCATAAACACGTTTGGACTTCCTGCGATTCTGTAGTTAATTGAATATAGAGCAGTCATGGTAAGAATACCCGAAAGCAGGTCTTTTATTTTCAGTTTTACATGGAAGAAACCTGTAAGACATCCTGCCAATGCACCTGAAACCGCTGCTGCAACAAGACAAATCCAGGGATTTACTCCTTTTAGAATAAGTGCAGTTGAAACTGCGGCACCCAATGGAAATGTTCCGTCAACGGACAAGTCGGGAAAGTCAAGTATTTTATAACTTATATAAATACCAAGAGCCATTATAGCAAATATAAAGCCCTGCTCTAATATACCAATTATTATGTTTAACATTTTTTTACCTCTTATAATTCTTCGGGAAGTGTAATTCCAAGTTTTGTTGCAACTTCTTCATTTACTGTAATTTTTGCTTCTTTTATTGTTTCGTAAGGAATAGTGTTAATGTCTTCGCCGTTTAACACACGTCCTGCCATAATACCTGCAGACTTTCCAAGTTCAATGTAGTCAAGACCTGCTGACGCGATACATCCGTTTTTAACCTGTTCTTCTTCAGAACCGAAAACAGGAATTTTAAGAGCGTTTGCCTTTTCTAAAATTACTGCCAAAGCAGAAACAACTGTGTTATCAGTCATATTTGAAATACAGTCAACCTGAGTTAAAAGTACGTCTGCTGCCTGAGGAATTTCTGCGGCTTTACCAATACCCTTTTCAACTATTTCAAAGCCGTACTTTGGTGCTAATTTTTTGTATTCTTCAATTGTACTTACTGAGTTTGCTTCGCTTGTAGTGTATAAAATACCGATTTTCTTTGCCTCTGGAAGCACTTTTCTTATAAGTTTTAACTGGTCCTCGACAGGTAATTTATCACTTATACCTGAAATGTTTTTTGCAGGTTCTGTGTCTGATACAGCAAGTTTTGCCGCAACGGGGTCAGATACTGCATTGAACACAACGGGAATATTTTTTTCAGAACAAGCCGCATAAGCCGCCTGAGCCGCAGGTGTTGCAATACCGCAAACCAATTTTGTGTTAGATGTTGCAAAACTTTGTGCAATCTGTGTTGACACGTTTATATCTGACTGTGCAGATTTTGTAACGATTTCAATATTTTCTCCGTCTATATAACCCATACTTGCAAGACCTTCAATAAAACCTTCTCTGCAGTTGTCCAAAGAGGGGTGGTCTGCAAATTGAATTACGCCTACTTTTGGTGTGTTACTGCAACCCATTAATGCTACTGCAAACACCGCTACTGTTAATACCATTGCCAATACTTTTACTACTTTTCTCATCTCATCTCAACCTTTCTTTTTATAAAAAATAAAACCCTTTGAGACAAAACGGCTCAAAGGGTACAAATATACCTATGTAAACTATTCTCCTCTAAACTCATCTCATCTCTTGTTACATTATATTAAATTTCTTCTTTATTGTCAATAGTTTTTTGCAAATTGTCAAGTTTTGCAGAAATTTTTGCAAGTTCTTCAAGTATTAATTTTGTGTCTGATTTGTGTTCGGAGGGTAGCACAAGTTCTTTTGATTCAATATTTTTTGGAGGAACACGGCTTATGTTAAAGAAATCGGGAGTTAAATAGAAATTTACGTTACCGTCTGTTAAATACCCGTAGCATCTGTTTGTTCTGCAGGAGGTTTCGTGTGTGGTGTATGATATAGCATAAATCTTTGCTGAGGTAAACCGTCCTGCCATAAATTCGGTGACGTTGGAAAAGTTTTTGCCGTTGTCTGCAGAGCAAGCGGCGTGTATTTTACCCTCAGCGGGATTTTCCCACAGAAGATAAAGATTGTCTTTCTCCATAAGAACGGGATTTGCCCCCTCACCAAAATTCTGCACGGTATTCGAATAGTAAATTATTTTTCCGTTTAACACTCCTGTTATGTGCAATACATTTGATTTGTCCACGAAAATATGGGGGTTTGTAACTTTGCCCTCCACAGGAACAGCCACAAAGTCGGACCATTCCTTTTTACTCCATACATACGCCATATAACCGAAGTTGCCGTAAGTGTGGCTTTGGTACAGTACAAAAATATTGTTGAATTTATCCTTGGTAACAGAAAAATCCCCGTCAATGTAGTCTAATACTTCGGGAGTTGCTCCGTCATTTCCTATTATCTGGTGTGCTATAATTTTAGAGTTTTTATATTGCAAAGAGTACAAAACATTTACCCAGTTTCCAACAAGTATCATGGCGAAGTTTTTGGGGTAATTCTCTTTCGACTTGCTTTGCATAAGGGTTTCCCTTTCCCACTTGTCTTTTGCTCTTTTCATATAAATTATGTCTCCGTTTTCGTTCTGGCACACAAGATGAATACGGTCGTTGTTATCAATTATTACATCAAAATCGGGCTGGCCGTCGGGTAACAGCACCTCGTAACTTGACGTTTGCTTTCCCGAAATACTGCTGTAGCATATTCCTTGTGAGTTGTGGCAGAAGTGCCACATTTTTCCGTAACTTGGTTTTACAAAATGCTCCATTTATATTATCACGCCTTTCTTATTTAATTTTATGTACTGCGTTGTTATTTATGAAATTTTGTGATAAAATACATATAAGGAGATGATTTATGTGACTGAAAAGACTATTAAAACTGAAAATGTTTTTAACGGAAAAGTTATAAATTTAAATATTGAAACTGTGGAACTTCCTAACGGTAATCAGTCAACAAGAGAGATTGTAAGCCACAGCGGAGGAGTAGGAATTCTTGCCGTTGACGATGACAAAAACGCCTATATGGTAACCCAGTTTCGAAGCCCTTATAAAAAACTTGTACTGGAAGTTCCTGCAGGAAAAAAATGCATGGGTGGAAAATAAAATAGAAGCATGTCGATTTCTGTATTACTGTCTGATGGAACTGGAGGAAGAAAAAGAGGCTATCAGAGCATTGTTGCAGGGACTGACATTTGCACCGCCAAGCGGAGAACTTTGCTGTGAGATTG
>CALDNB010000210.1 GCA_937914775.1 uncultured Clostridia bacterium | reverse complement strand
CAATTAAAAAATTCTGACCAAGGCTTTTGTTGAATCCACGCCCAAGTCCGTCCATTATTCTTTTTATCTCTGTTGGTGAAGTTAAGTCAACCATCTAATCTTCCTCTACTATTTTTTCAAGCAACGTCTGAAATACCATTGAAGCATTTTTCTTAAATCTTTCCGCAATTTCCGCGGCGTTTTTCTTACTTCCTGCAAACACGCTTACCTCAAGAAGTGGTGTTCCACGTTCATATAAACCGCACTTTGCAAGATACTTGCTTTCGTCAATTGGTGTTATGTCTGTTACAAAACGTCTTCCTCTTGCCTCACGCTGATTAATGTCGTATGCTTTGTTGTATATTTTATCTCTGATGCTTAAAGGTATTTTTGTTTTTAATGTCTGGACAGAGGCAATACCTTTTTTTGTTATGTCATATCTTTTTACACCCTCGTACTCAATCGGCTTTACCATTTCCATTTTCTCAAGTTCGTATATAAAATTATACATTGTAAAATAGTCAATTATATCCTGATATGCAATAACTTCATTAAACATTTCTTCCGTAACAGTTGTTTTTAAACACCTCATTGTGTATAGTATTACCAGTCTTGACTGAATTTCATCTAAAATCATAATTTACCTCCTTAAGTATCAAAATCAAAATAGTACATTTTATCAGTATCGCTGTCATAAATGGCAATCGAAAAATTATATGATGCCTTGTCAAATATGGCTGAATCGTCTGTGCTGTCTGTTTGCCTGTCTTTAAACATATAATAACCGTTTTCTATTATAGGCAGATGTGCTTCTTCTGTTAACGAATGTCCATACATCATATTATTAAGATTTTCAGATAAAGGCAGTTTGTTCCAGTTTTTTATCTTTTCCAATGCTTTGTCCTTGTTATCAGAACAATCTAAAATCAGATAATAAGACCCGTCACCGTGAAATCCGCCGTGTGTATCAATATCCTCAACAACTGTAAAATCTTTTTTTGCAAATCCAAAGTGCTCCGTTGTTTCGCTTATGTAAATTGCTGTGGGTGTTAATGATATTACATATATAACAGCAACTGCACAATGAAACAATGGCAAAAGCGATATTTTGGTTATTTTCTTTTCTTTACAAGTTTTAATTAATGCAATTAAATAACTTATAATATATGTTCCGCCTATTAATGCACCTATAAACATAGAAACAGTTTCAACAAGCGTTTTGTCTGTCATCATACAAATATAAAATCTTATTGATGTCCAAAACCACGCAAATATCGCCACAGGTATAGGCAATGCAAAAAATATAAAAAAGGATATAGTCAATAATTTCTTCTTCATTATTTCAACTCCTTTTGGAGAGATTAAATTTACACAGCATCATAAAATTAATGCTGGGCAACTGTGGTATCCTTAGCAATACCGTTCTCAAATACAATTTCGTAATAATACGAGTCAATTCCGTCTCCCGCATAATATTCATATCTTATAATTGTTTCATTGCCGTAATTGTACATTGGTTCTCCTAACAATTCAAGCACTTCTTTTTCTGTCTTTCCTACAATTCCGTGTTCCTCTTCCAGATCGTCTATCATATATGTTCTGAGACTTTCATATTTGCCCCATTTTTCCTGACTGAAATCGGATATATAGCCTTTGGCTATGGCTAATATCGAGCCAACAAGCACTACAGAAATTATTGTAAAAATAAGAAATGATAACGGCAAGGAAAAGTATTTTGTTATCCGTTTTCTAAATAAAATCGGTAAAACAAAAACCAGTATGTATATAATAGCAGTAATATTAACCAATATGCCGTTACCCAGTGATGTAAACATAGGGCTGAATACGAGCAGAAAAAATGATACAAATAAAATCCCTGCCCAGCCTATAAGAAGTACAACTGTACAAAGTATATTTAGAATAATATTCTGCTTACCCATATTATTTCTCCTTTAAGTAACAATCAATTCACCTAAAATTTTCAATCTTATATCCATTTGAAATCCTGTATAACCTGAACCAATGGCACCATTCATTCTGTGAGCCAATTCCAAAGTCATAATGTTCATTTACGCTATCATCTTTTTTATAATAACCTACTAATCCAAGACGATCTATTTCTTTATACCCGTGTTCATTAAACAATTCCTCGTAAATATAATCATGCCTACCAATAAACACACTTGTTTCACTATCGGGTATCTCATACACAGTAAAACCGTCACTAAAACCGAAATATACGGCCATTGTTTGCGGTATCGCATAGGCACTGTATCCATATTCTTTTAAGTACTTATAAATCCCGCCAATGGTTATAGTTAAATATAATATTATCAGTATCAAAATATAAGTGATTATCTTTTTAAATACTTTCATATATACACCCCGAACTAAATTTCAGCACCAAGAATAGAAATCAATTGTTTTTCAAAATCAGGATTATTTATCTTGTGGTAATGACTTCCGTATTCTCCTAAAATCTGTATATACTCACCACCGATAAGACTGATTTGCAAATGTTTTTGACCACCATCGTTCCAGTTTGCAAATATTGTGTACCTTTTATCGGGCAACACTCCAACAATGGTTGATGATATACGGCGGGTATATGAATTTTCCTCTATAAGTTTTTTAAACTGTTCTATCTGCGTTATGTCTAAATTGTATTCGGCTCTTTCGTCACCGTCTTCATTCATAACAATAACTGTAACAGATTTTGCCTCCAAAAGTTTATCTACAAACCTAATTTCCTGACCGCTGATATTGAAAAAAGAATATACAGAAGCAATAACAAACAACACTATAATTACCGTCAAAATTATTTTTAAATGCTTCATAGTTTATCCTCCTGATGTTTATTCCATATCATAACTAACGTTATTTATCAAAAGAGTATTAGTATCTTCCCATTTTAAATTTGGTAATTTCCCCCAAGGTCCCGTCCACAACTGTTGTTCTTCTCTGATTACCGAGCCAAGCAATAATGGTATTTGATTTTTATTATTACGAACTCTTACACAAGTATCGCCGCCCAATGCTCCTTCGTCATGGGAAATGGATACAGCAACATAAGTGCCATCAGGTGATTTAACTGTTTGCAAAATCTTGCTTTCTCCAATATTTGAAACAAACATGGTAACAAGCAATATAAATCCAAATACCAGGATAAGAGCAAATGAAATAACACCAACAACAATCTTAAGCCATAAAACTTTGTTATATACAAAAAAGATTGTTAACGAAAATGCAAGTGTTGCCGCAATCAGCATTTCATAATATAACAGACTGTATGTTCTATAATCATTGATAAAGTCAAAGGAAAACAATAATGTTACAACATACACCAGTGCTATTATCGGTAAGAAAGAAGCGAATATTTTCGAAGTTTTACCAGCGCAACTTCTATACTTAATTGAAAAAAAGATAATAAAAACTGCTATTATTAAATTTATCACATAAAAAACAGTGTAATTATTTGGTCTGTATGTATAATCAAACTTAACCAAAATTAAATTTAATGCAGACAAAATAATCATGATAATTCCTGTTATGGAATTAATATTGGTTTTAATTTTGTTCACACCAATTTCTCCTTTCGGCATAATTTGAATAAATTTATTATAACATACTTTCATTTGTTTTTAAAGTATGTTATAATAATTTCAGGTGATTTTTTTGAATAATAATGATTATATTAAAAACTTATGTGAAAAACTTGGTGTTTACGAAGTTGGTTTTTCAAAAATCGACCACGATTTACCGTACGCAATATCCATTGTAGTACCTTTGTCAAAATACATAATAAATCAGATAGGCGACAAGCCAACTCACCAGTATTTTCACCATTACAGAACTGTAAACACATTTATCGACAACACTCTGTTAAAAATCGGTATGGAAATTGCAAACCAGAATTACAATTACCTCCCTGTTGCATCATCTCAGTCAATTGACGGCTATAAAGGGTACCTTTCCCACAAGACCGCCGCAAGACTTGCAGGACTCGGTTTTATAGGCAAAAATGCAATGTTCATTTCCGAAAAGTACGGAATTGCAGTACGCTTGGGAACAATACTTACCGATATGCCCTTTGACACGGGTACTCCCATACAAAAAGACTGCGGTGACTGTAACCTTTGCAAAAACGCCTGTCCTGCCATGGCTATATCAGGAGTTAATTACAAAGAAGGCATTTCCCGTGAAGAGATGTTTGACCCGAACGCCTGCAGCGAATATATGAAAAAGGCATTTCAGCATATTGGCAGAGGTGCCGTCTGCGGTATTTGTATTAAAAATTGCAGATATTTTAACTTAAAAAATCCGAGCGATAGTTAAACTCGCCGAAATTATATCCCCGTTTATTCATAGACGAAAGTTTAATGCAAATTAAATTTTCGTCTGTATTTAAAT
This sequence comes from uncultured Clostridia bacterium, assembly GCA_937914775.1. GTDB lineage: Bacteria > Bacillota > Clostridia > Monoglobales > Firm-18 > RGIG1864. The sequence goes on along the minus strand of CALDNB010000210.1, from coordinate 13,413 downwards.
TACGGGCAATTTCTGCAGTTGAACAGTCTGACAGTTCCAGTATGTCGCTGTCTGAAATAAGCAGTTCCGCCGCAAACAGATTAGCCTCATATTCCTGCTTTCCGTCTGTACCAAACAAAGTATATTCTCTCCAGAAACCGTTTTTTGCAAAATTTCTGTGCAAAACGTCGTGTCCCAGTTCGTGAGCACAAACTATTCTTGCGGTTTTTTCGTCAAGTTTGTCACTTATTACAATATACCTATTTCTTTTAATGTATTTATACATTCCCTTTAGTTCGCCAATATCTGCGAACACCACATTAACGCCTGCGGAATTGCATATTTCAAAAGGGTCTCTGCTGTCACTGTAGCCTGATAGTTTAACCGCTTTTTCAACTATGTAATTCATTTTTTATTTTTCTCCTTAGCGTCCCAGTAAAGTTCAGTAACCACTTTAAATACTTTGTCCATATCTTCTTCGTTAAGATGGCCCCCGGCATACATTCCGTTTATCTCTTCTATTAATTCTTTTGCATCTTTAAGACCTGCACCGCCGTATTTCATTTGTGCATCTACCGCAAAACTCTCCTTTTGGTCAAACAGTTCCTCATAAGTTACCCCAAACAAACTGCACATTTTATTAATTACTTCTGTTGATTTGGGGTATCTGCTTCCTGTTTCGTAAAACTGAACAGTTCTTTCAGACACTCCTATTTTTTGCGCCAGTGCTTTTTGAGAAATATTGTTTTTGGTACGCAAATCTTTTAGTTTGTGGCAAAATTTCATACTTACCTCCAAATAACACGAACTATAATTCGTTTTTTCTATTGACAACGAACTTTAATTCATATATACTTAATATGACGAATTTAAGTTCGTGTCTATTATATTATAATTACGAATGAAAGTCAAGGAGAAAAGATGAGAACAATACTGCATTGCGATATGAATAATTTCTACGCCTCAGTGGAGTGTTATAAGAATCCCGCAATAAGAAATCTGCCTGTTGCAGTAGGCGGAAATCAGGAGGCACGTCACGGAATTATCCTTGCAAAAAATTACATTGCAAAAAAATATAATATACAGACAGGTGAGCCCATAGTAAGTGCAAAAAGGAAATGTCCCGACCTTGTAGTTGTACCTCCCGATTTCAAAACATATATGGAATATTCAAATGAGGCACGGGAAATATACTACAGTTACACAGACCAAGTAGAAAGTTTCGGGTTAGACGAAAACTGGCTTGACGTAACAGGAAGCGCACAAACCTTTGGCACCGGTGAAAAAATCGCAGAAGAATTAAGGGAAAAGATAAAAAAACGTTTAGGTGTTACTATTTCCGTAGGCGTAAGTTACAACAAGATATTTGCAAAACTTGGCTCCGACATTAAAAAGCCCGATGCCACTACCATTATTTCCAAAAGCAATTACCGTGAAGTTGCCTGGCCTCTTCCTGCTTCCGACCTCCTTTATGTAGGACCAAAAACAGACATTAAATTAAAAAAGTACGGAATTAAAACCATAGGGGGAATTGCAAATACAGATGTAAAAATTCTAAAAGTTCTCCTTGGTAAAAACGGCGAAATGCTGTGGGGATTTGCAAACGGCTTTGACTGTTCTCCCGTTAAAACAATGGACCATTTCCAGATACCCAAAAGCATAGGCAACTCAACAACCACATACCGCGACTTAGTAAGCGACGATGACGTAAAAATAGGTCTTATGGTTATGTGCGAAAGTGTTGCCTCAAGAATGAGGGATATAAACTTAAGATGCAACACTGTACAACTTCATATTCGCGACAAAAACCTTGTCACAACGGAAAGGCAGTGTAAACTGTCATACCCCTGCTGTGATGCAAAAAGTCTATTTGAAGCAACATTTGCCCTTTATAAAAACCACTTTAAAAACTCCCCTGCAATACGAAGTATAGGGGTACGTGCAACAGATTTTATTCCTGACAAAAACATACAACTGAGTTTTGATACCGACGCTTATAAAATATCAAAGCAGGAAAATCTTGAACGGCAGATTGACATTATAAGAAAAAAATACGGCACCTCTGCCATAAGGCAGGGCACCGTTTTATTTGACAGTAAATTAGCACAGTTAGACCCGAAAAACGACAACGTTATTTATCCCGAAAGTTACTTCAATTAATTACAGTAATTTCTTACAACGTGTGCAATGGTAGAAATAAATTCGGAATTAGTGGGCCTACCTTTAGTTTTATCAATAAAGGGCTTAAAGTAATCCATATAAACTGTTGAATTACTTCTATTCCAGGAAGTCTGAATGGCATTTCTTATAGCACGTTCAACATTCCAGGCAGAAGTGTTTGTGGCACGGGCGATATCGGGATACAACAGTTTAGTTACGCTGCAAGCAACGGAAATGTCTTCTGTTGCCATTAATATTGCCCGTCTTAAGTAATCATAACCTTTAAGATGCGCAGGAACACCAAGTTCACGCAAAATCTTAAATATCAACTTTTCAGGGTCGGAATAAAGTTCGGTATTCTCCTCTATTGTGTCGTCAAGTTGAGGATTGTTTTTTCTCATAATCATTCTGCATCTGTCAAACAGGATGTCAAATCCGTAGTCCTTGTGCAAAAACAAATCTGCACCGCTGTCCTGTAAAATCTGAAACAGTGACGGAAACGGATGTGAACAAATAACAATCACCTTTGGCTTTTTAATCAGTTTCATTTCGTGGATTTTCTGCATTACATTTGTTGCATCTTCTTCCAGAAGAAAGTTGTCCAAAAATACAACGTCAGGCAAAGTATCTTTAATAAGGGTAATTGCGTCTTTTGCATTATTGGCGCAACCAACCAGATGCAAATCCTCTGTTTTGTTAGCCATACACTGGAAAGCGACGCAATAATCCGCATCGTCATCTATTAATGCAATATCAATAATCGACATATTTTACCAACTCCTCGTAGTCAGTATATCACAACAAAAACTACATTTCAATAGTTTTTGGTAAATTTTTCCAGTTTTTTACATTTTGTATAAAATTGTTTCCTTTACTTTAACATTAAGTAACTTTTCAAGACACTTTTTGTAAATCTCAATTTGTTTGTCGTACTGTTCGCTGATATTACCTGTTTTGTAATCGATAATAACAACGTCGTCGCCCTCGTAAAAGAAACAGTCGACAGTACCCTGAACAAGTACCTCCTCATCACTGTCTCCGCCTATTTCATTTAAGTTAATGCTTACGACAAAACTGTATTCGCGAAGTACCTTGTCTGATTTTTTCATTCTGTCTCCTAATGAAGAATTGTAAAAATCATATATTTTATTAATATCAACTACCTCTTGTTGCTTTTTAGTAATAAGGCCATCTGCAACCATATTTTCAATCTGGTTTTTGATACCGTCAACTGAAGTGTCATTGTAATTTATATTACTCATAACAAAGTGAACAACAGAGCCAATCTGTGATTTGCTGAAACCTTTATTCTTATTATTGTCAAATTGTTTTAAATAAGGTATTCCGTCGTTACCGCTTATCTCCGTAACAGACATTTTCGACTTGATTTGAGATAAATTACTGTGCTTATATCTGTAGGACAAAAGTTCGTCAATTTTTCCGTCAACAGTTTTATCAGTATATTTTTCATCATACACCGAGGAATAATAATTAACAGGCTCAAGTGCTTTTTCAGGTGTAATAATTTTAAATTTATCATAACTGCTTACGCCCTGCATAATCCAGTCAAGGAAACAATTGGCACTCATAAATTCCTTGTCAATTTTAGGCATTAAAGAAAGTTTGTCAAGCCTTTCTTCTGCCTTACTTGAACTTCCGATAATGCAAAGATAATTTTTTGCTCTGGTTAGTGCAACGTACAAAACACGCATTTCTTCCGCCATATCTTTGTCAAGGCGTTTTTTTATGATTGCATTTTGAGGCACAGAATTATAACGGAACATTTTTTCAGGCACTACATAGTTAAGACCTAAGCCAAGGTCACCGTCAGTTACAGTAGGAATATCGGATGACTGTTTCTTAAAGCCAAAACCTTTACCGCTTCTTACCAAAAATACTGCAGGGAACTCAAGACCTTTACTTTTGTGTATGGTCATAATTCTGACAGCATTTTTAAAACCCGAAGTGTCTTTAGCACTTTTGTACTGTCCGTTACCGTCAGCCATAGATTTAATATAACTGATGTACTGAAAAACTGACTTTCGCTCACTCTTTTCAAAATCAGCAGCCCTTGTAATCAAAAGTCTTAAATTAGCCATTCTTTGCTGACCTGCAGGAAGCAAACCTACAAAAGAATAGTAACCCGTATCAGTAATAATTTTATCAATAAGAAACTCAAGGGTTTCAGTTTTGGCAAGTTTTGTAAATGATTTTATTACTTTTACAAACTCCATTGCTTTTGGGTTTTTGCTCATAAATACCGCAGTATAGAACTTGCAGTTTTTATGTTCAACTTTAATCTCTGCCAACTCATTGTCAGTAAAACCAAACATAGGGCTTTTCATAACAGAAAGCATAGGTATATCCTGATATGGGTTGTCTATTAACTGCAAAAATGACAATACAGTAGAAATTTCCACAGCAGACAGATAACTTTCTGTTTCTTCACACACAGAGGGAATACCAAACATTGAAAGTTCCCTCATGATTGATGTAGCCACGTCACCCTTTACAGAACGTGCAAGAACTACAATATCGCTGTATTTTATCGGTCTTAATTCGTTGGTATTACTATCAACTATTAAAGGCTTTTCCACCTCTACCATAGTAACAATTTTTTTGGCAATAAAGTAATCTTCTGTTTCATAATCTGCTTTCCTGCCAGGGTTATCAATAACACAGATTTCAACGGGCAGATTTGTAACTTGTTTGTCATTACTGTAAACCAGCATCTGGTCGTCAGTATAATTAACTCCCCCCGACTTTTCAGTCATAATATTCTCAAATAAGCCGTTTATAAAATCAAGAATGTTTTCTGAACTTCGGAAGTTGTTGCTTAAAGATATTTTCATACCTTCAGGGGAAACATCGTCACTGTAACTTAAATATCTGTTCATAAAACTGTCAGGAATTGCATTTAAAAATCCGTAAATACTTTGCTTTACGTCTCCTACCATAAACAAATTATGACCGTTTGAAAGTTTTTCAAATATTGCTACATTAACTTCGTTTGTATCCTGAAATTCATCAATCAAGATTTCATAGTACTTGTCTTTCAATTCCGTCACAATTTCATCATTGGAAAGTAATTTTTCAAGAGTTAAATGCAACAAATCATCAAAATCGTAACAGTTGTTAGCAACTTTATAATCATAGTAAAACTCTCCGTACCACAGTACAAGTTTTGTAATCAAATCAACAATTTCAAACTGGTCATTCAATTCTTTTGTTGCCTGCTCCAGAGTGAAGGGAACATAAGTATTAATTGTTCCAACAACCTTTTTGATTTTTTCACGGCAGTTTTTTGCAACATTTACGCATCTTTCGTCACTGTCTTTTGTTTTTCTGGGCATAGTTTCAAATACGGTATTTTTGCCTAATTTATAAAGTTCGTCCCAGTCAAGACTTTTATTAAATATAAACTTTTCCCTTTCCTGTTTGAGAAAATCATAATAACTGGTAACTCCGCCCAAATCAGCACTGTCGATAGCCTCGTCATAGTATTTTGAGATGTTAGACAGTTCATAATCTAACATATCCACTATATACTTTGCAAAAACAGTATCTCCGAACTTTTTACTGTAGGTTTCGGCACAAGACAAAAGCCACTCTTTTGGGTTTGCCTTGCAACTGATAAATTTATGCAAATCAATTATCATATTTTTAAGTTTGGAATCGTCAAATCTTCCGCCATGACTGTTAAGAAGATTATTCATTCCTTTTTCAAACAGTTCATAACCTTTTTCTATACTTTGCTTTGCACATTCTGTCTGTGCCTCACCCTTAACTGTTTCATCAATTATAGCAAAATCAGGACTTATGCCGATTTTATAAAAATTATCCTTTAATAAATTCTGACAAAATGAATGAATAGTTGAAATTTGGGTCTGGGACAGTCTGTCAAGTTGTTCTCTATAAAACTCATTGTCCGGATTTTCATTAATAAGACGTGTTAATGCTTTGTAAATCCTCGTTTTCATTTCAGCCGCAGCAGCATTGGTAAATGTAACTATAAGTAACTTGTCTGCGGAAACAGGTTTTTCCGGATTAGTAATTATTTTTATAACCCTTTCAACCAAAACCGCAGTTTTACCCGAACCCGCTGCAGCAGATACTAAAATATCTGAACCGGAAGAGTTTATTGCTTTTAACTGATTATTTGTCCATTTCACTGACATACTTAATATACTCCTCCTTGCTTATTTTATCTATAAATCTGTATTGGTTTCCAAAGCAACTGTCAAAGGTGCAGACAGATTTATAATCACAATAACTGCAAACATCTGCTCCGCCAATATTTGCAGGGGTTAATTCTATTTTACCCGACATAATTTCCGCAACAGTTGATTTTATTTTTTTGTATGCGTTTTTACACATAATTTCTATATCTTTTCTTGAAACATCGGGCTTAACAGCAAAAGTATCACCTAATGCACTGCATGACACTTGCTCATCTGCAATTATACCTTTCATTTTAAGTGCATCTCTTAATTTTTCTTTGATTTTCTCCTCGCTGTCTGTCCTGTCTCCCGAAATTATCGGATAATCTATTTTGTAATATAAAATTGCGGCAGGAACAGTTACAACCTTTGTTTTTTCAGTTAAAAATCTGCAAATTGCATCAATATAAACAGGCAGTTGTATCTGAATACCATATAGTGCCTGAGCATAATCTATGTTCTTTTCCCCGGTTTTGTAGTCAACAACGTTAACGTAATTTACACTATCTGTCATATACATATCTACTCTGTCGATTTTACCCGTAAAATGCGCAACTGTGCCGTCCTCAAGAGTAATATCTATTTCGGGGAATTCCCCCTCTTTACCCCCGAATGCAACTTCACTTCCGTACATTTCAAATTTACTGCTTCTGTAAAACTCAGTTATATTCCAGAGAACGCCCTTTAAAATGCCGGTTATTTTCTTAACCATTGTTCTGCCCTGTATGCTGTCATAAAATGTTTCACCCAAAAACTCCTTAACTGTTTCCTGGGTAAGTTTTAAAGACATTTCGTTGCAAACAGTTTTGGTAACATTTTTAAAGTTCTGTTCTTTGCAGAATTTAGTATAGGTTTCAATAACACCATGCATTATTGAGCCGATATCAACAATTTGTGCAGAATTTTCTTTTCTGGCTCGTGCTTTTAATCCGTACTTTAAAAAATAAGAATAGGGACATTTGTTAAACTGCTCAATTTTTGAAATACTGAAATAGGGAGAGTCCCCGTAAAGCCCGCTTACAATGTCACTTCGTAAGTTGTCAGGATTATTTGTATATTTACGGGCCGTCAGTATAATATTATATTTTTCAGGCATTTTTTCTTTAAACCATTTTTCTGCCTCTTTGTTTTCTTTTGATATGATTCTGTTAAATGTAGGAACAACCGCATCAACCGTAACATTGTTTTCATACATTGTTATATCAGGGAAAATGTCATTAATATTGTTAAACACTCTTGATTTATTAAGAGCATTACCGTCAAAATCGTTGGAACTGTAAGACAGATACAGTTTCTCCGAAGGTGATGACAACACAGAGTACAAAAGAAAACTTTCCGCACGTTGCTTAATTACAGTTGTATCAGGAGCATCAAAACCTGCTTTTGTAAGTTCCTCCTTGTCCTTCTCAGAAATCAGCCCGTCATTAATGTAACCTTTAGGCATAACACCCTCGTTAATACCCACTACAAAAACAACCTTCTTGTCTTCTTTAAACAAGTCCGCTTCGCTTACGGTTACGCAGTCAAGAGACGGCGGAATTTGCCCTGCATCGCATCCTGCAAGACCTGCTTTTAATATTTCGAAGTATTTTTCAAGAGTAATGCTTTGTTCACCGAAAACGTTGCACATATTGTTTATAACATCAATTAAAATGTTGTAAACAGTAATATACTGCTTTGCATTTTGCAAATCTTTTGCGCTTTCGTATTTCCAATATACATATTTTTTCAAGTTAAAAGAATTAAGCAAATTAATAAAAGCCTCTGAAATTTTAACAAAATTCTTTCTGCCTGACAATTCTTCTTTAAATTTATAAAGACCGTCAGTTAACTTGTTGAAGTTCTGTTTTAAATACGAAAATTCACTATCAGACAAATCTGCTTGATAAGTAAGTTCACTTTGCCACTTTTTCTCATTACTTCCCGTTGCAACAATGTAATTTTCCATTATCCAGCAAAGTCGTTTATCGCTGTGAAAATCCGCCTTAATCCAGTTAATAAGCGGATTCTGGGAAAAGTTATTGATTATAACTTCAAAAGCAGACAACAAATCACTTATAAGTGAATGCTTTGTGCAGTTTACATTTTCGCTTAAATAAACAGGTATTTCGTAATCTGAGAACACTTTTTTAATCAAAGAATTATATACGTCTTTATTTCTGTGCACAACTGCAAAATCATTGTATTTGTAGCCAAAATCACGGGCAAGACGATATATTTCCGACGCAACAAAAGTAATTTCATCATAATAGTCGTCTGCTTTATAAAAACCGATATTTTCTGTTTTCCCCTCATAAGGCTTAACGGGATAACGAAACAGATTGTTGTTAAGATACAGAAGTTCCTGGTTGTTATATCTTGAAATCTTGTCCAGATACACGTTAGGCATAACCTCAATATGATTTTTATATGCAATTTTATACATTTTGTCGGCTATTGTTATGCCTCTGAAAAATATACTGTTATCATTGTCAAGTGTATCTGTAACACAGGTAACATATATATTCTCAGCCACATTAAGAAGAGCCTCTATCACCTGTTCCTGTGCTTTTGTAAATCCGTTAAAACCATCAATAATTACCGTATATCCCTTAAAAATATTAAACTTATTTATTTTTTCTGAAAGTAAGGACATGCTGTCGCTGGTGTCAAAATATCCGTCTTTAAATTCCAAATTATATTTTTCGTACAAAAGAGCAATATCAAGAAGTTTTAGTTTGGAAATCATATTACTGCAGTTCGATGCAACAAGACGTAAATCATCAGGGGTAACAAGACTTGCTTTTAAAGAATTAATAGCGTCAAGAATATTACCTGCAAAATTAAGGTCATTTTCATAAGCACGAAGCACAGACAATTCTTTAGCATACTTTAGAAGCAGTTTTTTAATAATCATACACTTTGTGCTGTTATCAATAAAATTGCACAAAATGGGACCGTATTTAGAAAACACAGTAAGTGCAAGACGTGAAAAACCCGAAACTGTCACGTTACCGCCCAGATTGTTTTTTGCAACTTCTTTTTCTGCACTTAAGCAAATATGTTCGGGAGTAATAAACAAAACATTATCATTTTTTTGAGTGCATTTTTTAATAATGTCAAAACAATATTTTGTTTTTCCGCTTCCCGACAAACCGTAAATTACACCAATAGCCACTGATTCTTCCCCCTGAAAAACAAAAAGGAATTACCGACGGCAATTCCTTTTATAATTAATTTTTGAGCCAATGCGCGTCTTATTCGCTGTCAGCAGTAACTTCAGGCTCTGCATCTTTTACTTCAAGATACTTTTCAATAATTGATTGTTGAATTGACTCACGCATTTCTGCATTAATTGGGTGAGCAATATCTTTAAACTCACCGTCAGGAGTCTTTCTGCTTGGCATAGCAACAAACAACTTGTCCTGTCCTTCAATTACCTTAATGTCATGAACTACAAAGCAATCATCGAATGTAACAGATACAACTGCTTTCATTCGACCTTCCGCATTTATTTTACGAACTCTGATATCAGTAATATTCACAGCAATCTTTCCACCTTTCACGAAAAATCATTTATACATATAGTTTACAACTATTTTCACAAAAAATCAACAAATTTTTAATTTTTATATGAAAAATATGCACAAAAATATGGTGTAAAAACTATGAATTATAATTAAATGAAAAATTTACTAACGAGTAACTTTTTCGGTTTTATTCTTCTGTATATTTAAAAATTGTATAAAATAGTTTATAAATGCCAGAAGACTGAAACCAAGAGCAGTAACTATAATTGCAATTTTAATATGATAGTGCATAATACCGCCAAACAAAATCAAAAGATAAAATGCAAGATAAATTACAAATGTTGCAACTTTTCCGTACCATTTTGCGTGGATAACAATATCATCATTGGTGTATAATTTCACACCGCCGATAATCATAACAACCTCTTTTAATACCAAAAAACCAAATACAACCCACATAAGTTCAAACCCGTTATATGCAATACAAAAAGACACAACAATCTGTGTAAGTTTGTCCGCAAGAGGGTCTAAAAGTGCGCCTGTCTTGGTTATAAGATTAAATTTTCTTGCAATAAAACCGTCTAAAAAATCAGTAAGTCCTGATGCAAGTAACAAAATAATTGCACCAACAACGTCACCTATAAGAAAACGCCATGCAAAAAACGGTATTAAAACTATTCGCAGCAATGTTAAAACGTTTGGAATATTCACAATAAAACCTCAATTTCTTTTAAATTGACAATACTTTTGACAAATCAAGCATGTCTTGTCGAACGGCACTCTTCATATTAAGTGCTTCAACTATATCAACATCGTAAATCTTGTCATCTTTAACTGCAACAACTCTGTTGCCGATGCCTTCTTTTAAAAGTTCAACAGCCTTAGAACCAAGTTGGCTTGAAATAACTCTGTCTTTAACAGTAGGTGAACCGCCTCTTTGAACGTGACCAAGTTTTGTAGTTCTTGTTTCCACGCCTGTCAGTTCCTGTATGGTTTTTTCAAGGTCACCGTCAAACTTAAAGCCTTCTGCTTTAATAATGATAAAGTGTGATTTGTGGCGGTTAACACCGTCTTTAATAGGCTTAATCAAATCTTTTTCAAGGTCGAAATCCATTTCGGGAATTAAAACCGCCTCTGCTCCTGTTGCGATAGCAACATTAAGTGCAATCATACCTGAATTTCTGCCCATAACCTCAACTACGTTACATCTTCTGTGACTTGAAGAAGTATCTCTTAATTTATCAACAGACTGCATTGCAGTATTAATTGCAGTATCAAAACCGATTGTGTATTCAGAACAAGCAATATCGTTATCAATTGTTCCCGGGATACCGATTGTAGGCATACCTTCAAGTGATAAATCTTTTGCACCTCTGAATGAACCGTCACCGCCTATAACAACAAGTCCTTCAATTCCGTATGAACGAGCAACGGTAATTGCTTTTTTAATTACGTCAATGTCTTTAAACTCAGGGCAACGTGCGGTCTGCAAAATTGTACCGCCTCTGTTAATGATGTCAGAAACGTCACCTGCACCTGCTTCTTTGATATATCCGTTAACTAGTCCCAGATAACCTTTGTTAATAGTCATTATAAATTTTTTCCGAATATTCATATAGTACCTCACTTTCAATTTTTTAATTCCCACAATACAATAAGTAATACTTCTACATAATATAGTATACATAATTGTAAACGTAATGTCAAGTTTGGAGAATTGTATTTGTAATTAATCTGTGATAATATTACCTTAATAAAATATCTCATGAAAATGATACCTTTTGGAAAAGATAAGGAGATGAGATATTTAATGAATAAAAAAGAAGAATTAAAGGAAAATGTTATCAGATGTTGTGTTGAAGGTAAAATGACAGTAAAACAAGCTGCTAACCGTTTAGGTCTATCAGAAGGTCATATAAAAAAATTGAAAGCGAGGTATAAAAAATTTGGACCTTCCTCTATGTTACATGGAAATTGTGGTAGACAACCAAAACATACCTTAGATATACAACTAAAACAAAAGATTTTAGAAATTAGAAATTTGCCAGAATATGATACAGTTAATGTTTCGCATTTTAAAGATTTGTTAGAAGAACTTTATCATATTAAAATTAGTTACTCAGCCTTATACAGATTATTGCAAAATAATAATATTAAAAGTCCTAGAAAACATAGAAAAGCAAAACAACATCATAGACGTAATAGAAGAAGTTCAATAGGTGAATTAATACAAGTAGATGCAACTCCTCATCCTTTTTTTCAAGGCGATAATGAAAGTTATACTCTCCATGGTTTCATGGATGATGCAACTGGTAATATTACTGGATTATACATGTGTAAAAATGAATGTATGCAAGGATATTTTGAAGTGACTAGACAGATGTTTAAAAATTTTGGAGTGCCTGAAAGTATTTATGCTGATGGCTCTAGTATATTTTTTTCTACAAGTAAGGATAAATTGACTATTGAAGAAGAATTAAATGGAGTTGAAGCACCTAATACTCAATACGGAAGAATTATGGAAGAAGTAGGATGCCACTTGATAAAAGCTGGAAGTTCACAAGCAAAAGGCAGAATAGAAAGATTATGGAATACCTTGCATGATAGGTTAATTACTGAATTTAAAATTCATCATATTACAAATATGGAGGATGCAAATAAATTCCTTGTAGACTATGTAAAAAAATATAATAAAAGATTTGGAGTTACAGCAAAGGATGAAAAAAACTCGTTTATTCCTTTACTAAAAAGCATTAACTTAGACGCTTTACTAACAGTGAAATACACAAGACAAGTAGATAACGGTGCATGTTTTTCATATAAAAATATACTTTTTAAAATACAAGATATTAAAATTTTGCCAAGATCAAAAGTAGAATTATTAATAAGTAAAAGGATTGGCATGAAAGTTAGATACAACGGTAAATTGTATTCAGTCACGCCAATCCTAGATAAAAATAATATAGCAATTGATAATACTGAATCTGTTAGTAATATCATAAATGAGTTCATATTCTTTAATTGTTTAAAGAATGAACGTATTGCTTAAATTATTCCGTTGGTAATTATATATTACCCACAATAAAATAAAATATTCCTGAGGTCGGGTTTGGGCGGAGCCCTATAAAACAAAACTCCCACCTCAAGGGTATTATTTTATAGAGATAATTTTGTACATTTAGGGTATCATAATCAAAAACTATTGACACCGCTCATTTCCATTTTACTCTTGATATATTCTGCGATAATACCAATTATAAACATTATAGCGAACTCTCCTATTAATGCTAATATAGTCCATTGTTGCGTTCCTGGTGGCTGTTGTCTTAACCAAAATATAAAATCAATATACATCTTTATCAACTCCATTTCTACATCACTTAACTTTTTTTATTATACATTAATTCGATAAAATGTGCAATATTTCAACAAACAATATCTCGACTTTGTCATAGTCCTTAAAAAGTAATAGCTAATAATTTTTAATAGTTCTACTTATAATACAGCTAGAAGAGGTGGAAACAATGGTAATATTTAAAGTAAAA
>CALDNB010000209.1 GCA_937914775.1 uncultured Clostridia bacterium | reverse complement strand
CGTCTTCGGGACGGCAAAATGCCATATCGTGATTTACCATAGGTACTACAAATAACTTCAGATTATCACAGACAAATTTTGATTTTTCTGCGACTTCTTTTGTGTATTCTACAGTTTTCTGATAAGGTATGGTACAGTCGTAAGTACCTGCAACTATCATAAGTTTACTGCCTTTTTTGAAAAAGGGTGTAAGATTTGTTTTGTCCGCATTCATATACCCGGAAAGAGTTTTTGTCATCTTTTTGTAGTCTTTTTTGAAATCGTATGTAAAGGGGTCAAAATCTTTACCAAAAGTCCATACAAAAGAAGAATTGTGTGGGTTACTCTCCGCCTGTGACAAATAGTCAAGACCGCACACTTCCGTTTCGCTTCCCATTGGCATTCCGCAGTAGGTGCCTTCTGGTCCTTTATAAATGTTAAGCAGTTTTTCTTTCTGTGTATCGGTTAAGAAATTTAAAGTGGCCACAAATTCTTCGGGACACAAATTACTTTCACTTGCTTTTTGCTGTATCATTGTTGCGGTTTCTTTTGAGAAATTTCCCTTTTTGCAATTTACATAGTTCCACAACTGGTAGTTATTAAGAGACATCAATAAGTTTGCAGGCGCTCCGCATAAAACACCGTCGTAAAGTTTCGGAACTCTTTGTACTACCGTTAACGCCTGGCGTCCCCCTGTAGAACCGCCTTTGAAAATTGAAAATATCTTTTGATTGCCGTAAGCAACTTTTATAAGTTCCTTTGCGATTTTACTCATGTGGCAGGTCGCTCTGTAGCCGAAATCTTTATGACACGCCCTGTTTTTTATTCCCCATAAAATGCCTTTTGATGTTCCCATATCGGTACCTGCACATATGTAACCTTCTTTTAACAGATTATACATATCGTGAACGGGTACCCAGCCCGCCAAACCTCCGCCGCCATGTGCAACAAAAATGTTTTTCGGATTTACGGGCAACCATACTTCTGTTACAACAAATGAACCCTTTTCAAAAGAAAGTTCAAGGTGCACTCTTAAAACATCAGATGTGATGGGGAACTTTACGTCGTAATATTCCACGTCTAAAACTTCCGATGCCAACTGCAGTTTGTAATTTGTTATATGCCTTTGCTTTGACAGATATTTTTCTATTTTTTTATCAAAATTATCTACTACTTTTATCATAACAGTCACCATTAACAATTATATCATTAAAGTTATTTTTGTCAACAACAACTAAACGGAAAAAATGTTAAAAACCCGATAAAAAATGTTAAATACATAATTGAATGTTTATTGTATAATTAAGGTACAAAATACTATAAATGAGGTGTTAAAAATGAATGTACTGGCAATAGGATGTCATCCCGATGACATAGAAATTGCTTGTTGCGGTACTCTTGCAAAATGCGTAAAAAGAGGAGACAAAGTTACTGTATGCCACGTTTGCAACGGTAATATGGGACACGAAATTATTCCCTCTGACGAACTACGCGTAATGAGAGCGGAAGAAGCAAAAAATGCAGGTAAATTAGCAGGAATAGAAGTAGTAACAATGGATATAGGAGACTTGGTAGTTGACGCCGCAGTATTGGCACAGCGTGATAAAATTGCGAACTTAATCATTGACGTTCAGCCTGATTTTATTATTACCCATGCACCAAACGACTATATGCCTGACCACACCGCAGTATCAAAACTTGTATTTGATGCGGCATTTGTGGCAAGTGTTCCCCAGTATAATGGCGGAAGAAAAGCGGCAGTTACACCTATTTACTATATGGACACTTTGGCAGGGGTTGATTTTCTTCCTACAGAATATGTAGATATTTCAGAAGAAATTGATTTAAAACTTGAAATGCTTGAATGTCACGTAAGTCAGTTAAAATGGATGAGAGACCACGACCATATCGACTTTGCGGAATTTGTACGTACCTGTTCAAGATTCAGGGGCTTACAAAGCGGGGTTCAGTATGCAGAAGGCTTCAGACAGTGTATGGTATGGCCTAAAGTTATCACAAAACGGTTGTTACCGTAAAAAATAAAAAGGAGAGATTTTATTATGGATTTTATGAGTACAGTAAAAGGAAGTTTATTGGAAAACTACTACCCCCAGGGCTGGGATATGGCAAAAATCGACAAATGTTGTGATATGGGTGTTAAAAGAGAAGATTTCTGGCACAAAGATTTTAATCCTATTGCTTGTAAAGACATTTACGAATTTGATACATTAATGGGACACGAAATTGCTTTGCAGATTAAAAAAGCACGTGACGAAGGACAAAAACTTGCTATGATTTTACCTGTTGGTCCTATGGGAATGTACAGATGGGCAGTTTATTTCTTAACAGAATGGAACGTAAAATGCGACCACGTTTACACATTTAATATGGACGAATGGGCAGATGCAGAAGGTAACACTTTGCCTAACACAGACCCCGCTTCATTTGAATACAGTATGAAAGAAGCATTCTTTAACAAATTGGGAGAAAACACAATTCCTCCTGCACAGAGAAACTTTGCTACAAAAGACAATCTTCCTACATACCCTGAAAAAATAAGAAAATTAAAAGAAGAGGGCGCAAAACTTGTATTGGTATTCGGTATCGGCAGAATGTGCCATATCGCTTTCTGGGAACCACACTTCGGCGCAGAATTTGAAACAGTTGAAGAATGGAAACTGCAGTGCTACAGAATTGGTGCAAAACTTCATCCTTTAACAATAGAACAAAACGCTATTACAAGTTTCAAGAGCCGTACAACATTAGTTCCTTGTACTGCTAATACTATCGGACCTGGTCTGTTCTTACAGGCTGACTACATTATCGGCGGTTGCGACGGTGCATTAAGCAGAGGTATGCAGTGGCAGGGTATGAGTTTCTTAACAACTCTTCACTATGGTCCTGACAAGCACATTACATCAACATTTATCCCCACAATGCCGGGCAGATTGTTCTACTTGGAAGAATTGGCAGGTCCTTTAACTGCTGAATGTAACTAATTTGGAGGGATAAAAATGATTAAAGCACCACAAGACAGAACACCCGATATCGAAATGGGTGCAGAAAACGGTGTTGGAAAATTAACTCTTGACAGACTGCTGACACAAAATGAAAAAATACAGATGTTCTCAGTGGCTACATTGGAAGTCGGAGCATCAGTAGGCTACCACCAGCACGTAGGTAATGCTGAAAGTTACTACATTTTGGAAGGCGAAGCCGAGTATGAAAGTGACGGCGAAATTTCAACAGTTAAAGCAGGATATGTTACTTATACACCAAACGGTCACAGTCACGGTATTAAAAATACCGGTGACTGTCCCCTTAAGTTTATTGCATTAATTATAAAGGAGTGACAGTAAGTGGACTATAAAAGATTCGGAACAATGGTTGACTGTTCAAGAAACGCTGTAATGACAGTCTCCACGGTAAAAAAATGGCTTGACCTTTGTGCGGAATTCGGTCACAATATGTTTTCTTTATATATCGAAGATACATACGAAGTTGACGATAACCCGTACTTCGGTTACGGCAGAGGCAAATACTCAAAGGAAGAACTAAAGGAAATTGACGACTATGCCGCATCAAAAGGTATAGAGGTTATTCCCTGCATACAGACTCTTGCTCACTTAAACGGTATGGTAAGATGGCTTACATACAAAATGGATATGGTTGACTGTGATGACATTTTACTTGCAGGTGAAGACAAAGTTTACGCTTTGATTGACAATATGTTCAAAACAATAAAAGAATGTTTCAGAACTGATACAGTCAATATCGGTATGGACGAAGCCCACATGATAGGCAGAGGAAAATACTACGATATTCACGGCGACACAGACAGAACAAAGATTTTACTTGACCATTTAAACAGAGTATCAGAAATCGCAAAGAAATACGGCTTTAATCTTACAATGTGGTCCGATATGTTCTTCAGACTTGCAACAGGCGGTAACTATTATGACAGTAACGCAAAAATTGACGCTAATGTTGGCGATTTGATTCCTGATAATGTTCAGTTGGTTTACTGGGATTACTATGCAAGAAACAAAGAACATTTAAACAAAATGTTTAAAGCACACAAAAAGATTAAAGACGGCACCTGGTTTGCAAACTCTCTCTGGACAAGTTTCGGAATGTCTCCTCTAAATCAGTATGCAGTAAAAGCAGCAAAGTTATCCACAAAAGCATGTATAGACAATAAGGTTGAAAACTTTATTGTTACTCTTTGGGGAGATGATGGTGCAGAAGTTTCTAAATTCGCGACAATACCTTCATTGTTCTGCAATTCAGAATTTGCAAAAGGCAACTTCAAGATGTCAGATATTAAAGCAAAATTCAAAAAACGCTTTGGTATTTCATACGACAAGTTTGTGTATCTGGATGCCCTTTACGGAGATGAAACATCAAACCTGAGCAAATATCTTTTGTACAACGATTTATTTACAGGTCTTTATGACCTTTATACAAAGGAGGATACACCTGAGAAATTTGCTCAGATGGCAAGAAAACTTTCTCCTCTTACAAAAGACGAAACTTATGGCTACTTGTTTGAAACCCAGTACTGGCTGTGCAAAGTTCTTGCACTAAAAGCCAATATGGGCTTAAGAATAAGAAAGGCGTATAAGGAAAACAATAAAGAGGAATTGAAAGCAATAATCAAAGACCTTAAAACTGTAAGCAAACTGCTTAAGAAGTTCTATGTTGCATTCCGCAACCAGTGGATGAAAGAGAATAAACCTTACGGTTTTGATGTTCAAAACATCCGTCTTGGTGGTCTTATGCAAAGAGTTGAGCATTGCACAGAAACTTTGCAGGATTATGTTGACGGTAAACTGGACAGAATTTTAGAACTTGAAGAAGAAATTCTTGATGTCTTCTGCGGTGAACCGGGAGGACTGCGTCCGTCAGGACATACACGTGCCCTATGGCATAGGGAAATCGTAACACCAAACACATTCTAAAGGGCGTAAAAAATGCGCACACCACACAAGGCAAAAGATAAATAAACGCCTTGGAATGTGACATCTAAACCAAAATAAAACAAAATTTAAGGTAGGGATTCGTCGAGTGACGAATCCCTATTTTATATTGCCTTGTGTTTTGAACAAACTTCACCACTCGACGTACCTTTGTACGCCTTCGGGTTTCCCCTACGGGTTCAGTTTGTCCAATCTGCATCATTTTTGTCCACCCTTCTAAATTTTCCGTTGAAATCTATTTATAAATATTGTATAATATTGTATGTAAATAAGGAGATGAAACCAATGCTTGATTTTATGTATAACGCCTATACAAAAGTATATTTTGGAAAAGGCAAAGAAAAAGAAGTAGGAAAAATAATTACCGAATACGGCTACAAAAAAATAATGATGCAGTACGGCAAGGAAAGCATAAAAAAATCAGGACTTTACGATGTTGTAATGAACAGTTTAAAAGAAAGTAATATTGAAGTTGTGGAAATGGGCGGTGTTGAGCCAAATCCTAAACTTGATTTTGTCCGTAAAGCGGCAGAAGTTGCAAAAAAAGAAAAAGTGGAAATGATTTTGGCTGTGGGCGGAGGAAGTGTTATTGATTCCTGTAAGGCAACGGCAGTTGCCGCCGCAAACAACTGCGATGTATGGGACGTTATTTCACGAAAAATTAAGCCGAAAACTTCTATACCCGTTGCGAGTATCCTGACTATATCTGCAGCAGGGAGTGAAATGAGTAATTCTGCTGTAATAACAAATATGGAAGAAAATATGAAACGGGGCTTCAATGGGGAGTATAACAGATGCAAGTTTTCAATTTGTAATCCCGAACTTACTTTTACAGTAAGTAAATACCAGACTGCCTGCGGTGTAGTAGATATTATGGCTCATACTCTTGAACGTTATTTTACACCTTATCCTCCCACAGAACTGACTGATAGAATTTCTGAAGGTCTTATGAAAGCGGTGGTAAGCGCCGGTGCAGTTGCGGTGGAAAAACCTGACGATTATGCTGCAAGAGCAAACCTTATGTGGGCGTCAAGCCTTTCTCATAACGGTCTTACTGACTGCGGACGTGAATATTATCTTTGTGTTCACCAGATTGAACACGGCTTAAGCGGTGAGTTTGATTTTGTACCCCACGGTGCAGGACTTGCAGTGCTTTT
>CALDNB010000208.1 GCA_937914775.1 uncultured Clostridia bacterium | reverse complement strand
TCGTCAATTTCCTTTAGTTCTTCCTTTGAGTATCTGCCTCTGCCGTAACCAAAATACGGATTATCGTCAACCTCATAAGTATCCTCCATATAAAGAGAAAACATATTGTGACCAAATTCCGCACAGAGGTCAAGCCATTTTTTTACTGAATCTACTGTCATAACTGCATTTCTTGAGCAGTCAACCATTGTCCCGAATCTTTTGAAATTCATAATATCCCTCCGGCTTATAACACATTTGCTGTAACGTTATGTTTGTACATATTTAAATATGCATATCCATTTTCTCTTAGTACTTTTTCACCGCAATAATAATCAAGCAATTCCTCTTCAAGTTCCAGAATTTTATCCAGTTTACCGTCAACATAGTCCTGCAAGGTTTCTGCGCAATGCTCCACTCTGTTCATAAGACCGCCAAGACGGACATCCTGAACGTCAAATCCATGAGGTTTGTTTTCTATCATCCACTGGTTACGGAATGCAATATAGAACTTTTTAAGAAGTTTACTTAACTTCTTAAGGTCTTTGATTATTACTTTCAGTTCCTCTTTGTCGTTATCCTTATACGCTTTTCTTATTCTTAAGCCCATATCAGCTTTTAATGCAAGTACTTTACATAGTGCACACTGGGTTTCGAACAGGTAACCATATGTTTCGTCTTTTGTAAGAGGAGCAAGTTTTCTTGCCATTTTAGCAAATTCCTTTGTTGCACCCTCTTTATAATATGTATCCATAAGACCGATAAATAAATCGTTATACAAAAGATACTTTGTGGGGTTAGATGTGTTTGAACCATCCACAACATCTAAATACATAAATCTGTCAAAAGCAATACCGAAACGTGCTTTGAATTTCGCCTTAATATCTGCCATATTGTAGTTGCCTTTTGCAAATTCTGATGAACAGAAAAGTGACGGCAATACTGCAAATTTTGAGCATTCTGCACCGTTGTCACCCCAAAGTGTCAGCATTACATTTTTAACGTTGTTGTATTCACAACTCTGAAGTGCTGCTTTTGTTGCTTTTATGCTGAATTTGTTAACAGGTGTAAAGCCTTCCCATGTCCATAAACCGCCTGCAAACCATACATCGTCTGTAAGTTGCTTGTGGGCTTTGAACATTTTGTCGTACTTCTTTTTATCTTTGGTGTAATAATCCCAGTAAACAATCTCCACGTTGTCAGGAATCATTTCTTTGATACTTGCATCAATTTTGGCGTCGCTTACATAGTAACTGCCGCCTGTTGCAAGTCTGAAGAACATATCGGACCACATTGTAAGATTGTATCCGTATTTTTTTGCGATTTCGGACACTCTGTTTAGGTGGTCAACCAAAATCTTTGTTCTATCTGTGTCACCGTGAATATCATAGTATTTTCCTCTGCCTATCATGTGGGCTTCGTCCATACCGATATTGACTGTAT
>CALDNB010000207.1 GCA_937914775.1 uncultured Clostridia bacterium | reverse complement strand
ACAGATTTTCTAAAATCCGTTCCAAAAGCGGTAAAATATCAAAGTTTATTGCGATGGCGGTATTTGCTGTTATTATTGTGTCAATAATTATTGTTTCTGTGTGGGTTGCAGTTAACAGGCAAGACAACAAGATATTATACAAAAACGAAACAATGAATTTCCAACTTGAAATTCCTGTCAGTTGGTCAGAAAAGTATATCGTTGATGAAACTGCAGTTGATGATAACTATGTAGCATTTAAACACAAGGGGATTTCGGAAAAACACGGTGGAATGGGCACTTTATTCTATGTTATGATATTGCCCGATTCTGAAATTTATGAGCATATGAACATGGTTGGGAATATGACTGTCTGGTGGCGAAATCAGGATTACGGATATTTAATCGGCAGACCTACAGATGTTCAGGTCCCCATATTTGCAGACAGCGACGAGGAAGACTTTGAACTTACCAGACAATATGATGAAATGTATAGAGATATTTCCCAAATAGAATCTACATTTTCGCTAATAAATGATGTTGAAACACCTAATATTGCCAATGCAGAAAATTTGTCCTATGCACAAATCAGAGATTTACAAAGGCAGGCAGATAACGGACATTTTCCCTGGAGATTAGATTACGAGCAGGTTGTTCAAAGTTTTCTTTTTGGCAAAGGTATAGACGCGGAGGATGGAAAAATAACTGAACTTGCCGGTGATGCAACTGAAGTTTCGCTAACCTATACCGTTGGGGAAAAGGAATACACACAAATATACTCTATTGAGTTATTTAAGCCTATAGTTAAAACAGAAAGCGGCATTTGGATAGTAAGGACATTTAATGATATTACTGCAGCATCTATTAATAGTGTTAGAGACAAAGAATTATTATTGTTATCAGAAGATAATATACGATTTAAATTAAATGCTGATGTATCCACAATTGACAAAGAACCGATTAGCGAGAACGAAGGTCGGGGCGATGGTTTTCACTGGAAAGAATATTCTTATGGTGATATTTTTGTTAAAGCATTAGTAGGTGATGATAATTCAACCCAAATTATTCGTATCTCTACAACCTCCGATAATTATAAAACACCAAGAGATATAAAGGTTGGAGATAGTTTGAAGAAACTTAAGGAAAAGTATCCGAAAGATTTAACAAAAGGTCTATATGATGAAGTATGTTATGTTTACGAGCCACAAAGTATAGGTTTTAACAGAATATACTTTTATTTGGAGAATGATATTATAACAAAAATAGTTTTAGAAAACGGTATTGATGGTTAATTTGCAAAAGGAGTGTGCTACAGTGAAAAAAGCAATTGTTTTATCAGCACTTATCATGTTTATAATTTCGCTAACAGTTTTTGCAGGGTCAATAGATGTTGAATTGGCTTATGTTGACGAGGCGTTGGTATTTATCGGCTCAGTTGATGATTATAAAATTACCCATGAGGAAGATGACTATATAAATACAGAATACTCATTAACAGTTACGCCAGTCAGGAAAATAAAGGGAGAGGTAGAAGTTAACAAGCCCATAAGTTTCGAGAAAGTAAACGGAGGCGGCCTGAAACTTCAAAAGGATACAAACTACTTATTCGGATATTTGCCTGACCAGTTATATATCTGGGAACTGGAGACGTATAATGATTTATTTGACTGGGAACTTGATGATTATACAGATGCAAGTATAATACTTAAAGAACGGCACAATGATACAATTTCAGAGGGTATGCAGGACTTTTTAAATAACGGCGTTTTTGAACGTGCGGAAAAAGAGAGACAAGACATAGGAAAACAAATATCTTTTGTCGAATTCTTAAGTGAAGACATAAAAAATTGTGAGAAAATAGTATTTTCCTTTAAAAACACTCAATTTGAAGTTGCCAAAGAGAAGTTTTTAGAAGTTGCCGATGAAATTTACATAACAAATGTAAAAAATGAAACTGTATATGATACAGATTTCGATGATGTATTATTTATCATGGGCGTAAAGAGTGACAGTACAACCATGGGTGAGGCATACGGCGCAATTACACCACTTGGTGAAGTTGACAGGTACGGTCAATTTATGAGCCGATTAATGGCGGTTGATTACAAAATGGAAATTAAAGACGTAAAAAAACTATACGGATTATTTCCGAAAAACCTTGAAGACCAACTTCCCGATTTAGGTGTAAATGGCGGAATAAATGCTATTTATTACATTGTTTTTGCGGCAGTTGTCTTAGCAGTTATAATTTTTGCAGTTAAGAAAAAAGGGGCTTGATGGTATGAAAAAGATTCTATGTTGTATTTTAGCATTATGTATGTTGTTACAATTACCGTGTTTTGTTTTTGCAAATGACACGGAAGAAAATTTTGTAAAAGTTAAAATTCCCTTTCCAGACACAATAGAAGAAAGAGATTCGTGGCTGACACGTGCAAGATACAAGGAAGGCGAAACAATCCCTCTTTCCATGGCATACAACGGATATGTGTATGCAACTATTCCTGTGCAGGACAAAGACCGAGAGATTGAAGTATTTGTGCCTGAAGAAAGAAAATTTACCGATTACGACTCATCAATATCGGACTTTCACGATTTTCTTATGTTGTCACGTGTGGGCGTTATAAGAGGCAACGACAAGGGCGAAGCAAATATTTATGACAACGTAACACGTGCGGAAGCAGTTGCAATGGTTATGAGATTTATCGGTCTTGAGGGAATGCCCGAAGCCCACGCCATAACAAATTTTAACGATGTATATAAAACTGACTGGTACTATTCTGTAATTATGGCGGCTTACAAATGCGGTATTGTAAAA
>CALDNB010000206.1 GCA_937914775.1 uncultured Clostridia bacterium | reverse complement strand
GAGCTTTTGTTGGTGTGGATTATGTCATTCATGCAGCAGCTATGAAACAGGTTCCTGCATGTGAATACAATCCAAACGAAGCAATTAAAACTAATATTGAAGGCGCACAGAATGTGATTGAAGCAGCTCTTGACAGTGAGACTGTAAAAAAAGTAGTTGCCCTTTCTACAGATAAAGCTGTAAACCCTGTTAACTTATATGGTGGAACTAAATTAGTATCTGATAAATTGTTTATTGCAGCCAATGCTTACGCAGGAGAAAAAGATATTAACTTCTCCATTGTTCGTTATGGTAATGTGGCAGGAAGCCGTGGTTCGGTTATTCCTTTCTTCCACAATATTATCAAGAATGGTGGAACAGAGCTTCCTATTACGGATTACAGAATGACAAGATTCTGGATTAGTCTTCGTCAAGGTGTGGAACTTGTAATTAAGGCTTTGGAAGAAGCAACCGGTGGAGAAACGTTTATTAGTAAGATTCCTTCTTTTAAAATTACAGATTTGGCAGTAGTTTCTATTCCTCCACCCTCTGCATAGACACAGGTACATACCAAAGAAAGCACCAGAACTATACAAAAAAATCGCACAAACAATTTCATAACATAACCTCCTGTTATAAAATGTTTATGCGATACAGTTTATAATATTACATTTTTCTTGCTCTTGGGTGAGCGTGTCTGTAAACGTCATTTATTTTATTATTTATAAGATTTGTGTAAATATGTGTTGACGAAATATCTGAATGTCCCATCATAAGTTGCAATGACTTTAAGTCTGCACCGTTTTCAAGAAGGTGGGTAGCAAAGGAATGTCTTAGAGTATGAGGCGTAATCTCTTTATCGATATGTGCTTCCGCCTGATACTGCTTGATTATTTTCCAGAAACCCTGTCTTGTTAATCTGTTACCGTTTGTATTAACAAAAAGTGCATCGTTATCCACGCCGTCAATTAAAAAGTTTCTTGCATTAGTTATGTAATTATTAAGGCAGGAAACTGCCGCAGGATATATTGGCACTACCCTTTCTTTTACTGCACTTTTGCAAACAATAAAGCCAACGTCTAAATTAACATCTGTAACATCTAAAGAAACAAGTTCTGTAACTCTTATTCCAGTTGCATACAAAAGTTCAAGCATTGCCTTATCTCTTATGCTTTTGAAATTATCGCATTTAGGCAGACTTAAAAGCAAATCCACTTCTGTTGCAGTAAGAATCTGCGGCATCTTTTTTTCGGGCTTCATTGTATGTACCTTTTCCGTAGGATTATTCTCGCAAAGTTTGTTTTTAAGCAGAAAATTATAAAAAGCCCTTACTGATGCAAGATTACGTGAAATAGTAGAAGTTGCTTTTCCGCACTGTTTTAACATTAGCATATAGTTTAGAAAAACAGTAGGTGTTGCGTTTATGTAATCTCCAAGTTTGCCGTCGTTAAGATAATCTATGTACTGATTAATATCCCTCATATAAGACTGAAGAGTATTAACAGATGCTTTTTTTTCATTTTTTAAATAATTTTCAAACTGTAATACTACTGAATCCATTTATTTCCTCCACATATTATGTAAACAAGTGTATTTATATTTTAATACAAAACAATATAAAAGTACATAGTATTTTTGAAAAAAATATATAAAAAAATATTGTAATTTCGTTAATTTTTTACAACATTTACTATTGACACAAGATGTTGTGTTTTTTCAGTATTTTAGGGCACTAAACCCTTTACAATTTTTGGAAAAACAAGTACATTCGGCAAAGACAGAGCAATTAACACCACCAAAAATATACAACAAATAATCAGGAATTTTTTTCTGTTTCTAATTTTGACTACGCTTTTCAATTTGGAATTATGTAAAGTATAATCAATTGCCACTGTTGACATAAAAAGCAGAAGCGGAATACATACAAGCAGGTCCATGCTGTATATAACAAGCGATATTAAAAAACCCTTAAACCCAAAATACGAAGTTACAAAAGCGGCAGTAAAACCCATAGAAAAACCGCTTAAAATCAAATTTAGAAAAACAAGGGGTAATGTATATAACGAGTACGCACCAAAGAAAATAAAAATTACTGATTTTGCATTTTTCCACAGATAGTCAAAAAACATCCTTGCTGTTCCCTTGTCTTCTATTCCTGTAAGAGCTATGTTTACCGTCTGGGTAAGTTTATCTGTATTCTCAGGTTTTACCGAGGACGAAAACAGAATGCCGCTTACAAGTCCCACCACAAGTGCCAGAAGCAGAAAAAAGTATTTTGATTTATTTACTAAAAAGTGATGATTTAAACTTTTAAACAAAATTATCCCCTCCGTATATAGCAAGTATATTCGAAGGGGACATAAAATATTACTTAGGCAAAATTATTGTTGGATTTTCAACTGAACGTCTGTAAATTATAAATTTATTTCCAATAACCTGCACCGGCTCGGCATTAGTTGCCTCCATAACCTGATGGCAGATGTCACGGGGTGTTTCGCCTGAATTTTCAAGAACGGTAACTTTTAAAAGTTCATTCTTCTCAAGTGCATCGTCTATCATTTCAATAAAATTATCATTTACTCCGCCTTTACCTACCTGATAAAGAGCAGGAATTTTATTTGCAAGGCCTCTTAGATAAGCCCTTTGTTTAGTCGTAATCATAATACTTCTCCGTTTACTTTGTAAGTTTCTTTGATTTTTCAGCACATTTTGCCATAGCGTTAATGATACTTGCGCGGAAACCGTCCGCCTCTAATGATGACACCGCTTCAATAGTTGTTCCGCCGGGGGAACATACCATATCTTTTAACTCCCCGGGGTGTTTGCCTGTTTTTTGCACCATAAGGGCACTTCCCTCAACTGCAGCGGCACATATATTATACGCCATCTGCCGTGGCAAACCCTGACTTACTGCCGCATCTGCCATTGCCTCAATTAACATATACACATAGGCAGGACTGCTGCCCGAAGCCGAAACTACAGCGTCCATCAATTTTTCATCTGCAATTTCAGTAATTCCCACACAGTCAAATATGAATTTGACATTTGCAACTTCTTCCTCTTTTACGCCTTTGTCAGGACTTAAAACAGTTACCCCTTTACCTATAAGAGCAGGAGTATTTGGCATTGCACGGACAATTTTGGAATTATCAGGCAAGTTGTCTTTCATATATTTAATCGAAATACCTGCGGCAATAGAAACATATATGGGCTTGTTACTTTTAATACCTGGCAAAACTTTTGGGAAAATCTGCGGTTTAACTGCAAGTATTACCACGTCACATATTTCACAGATTTCGTCTGTGGAAAGATTTACGTTTACGCCTTTATCACTTAAAATATTCAGTTTTTCTTTGTCCAGGTCATAGGCGTATATGTCTTTTGCATCTGTCTTACCTGATGCAACAAGACCGCCGATAATTGCACCGCCCATATTACCTGCGCCGATAAAACCTATTTTCATATTATTACCTCTATGCTAAAAAATCTTCTAATCTGTCAAGACCTTCTTTGATGTTTTCCATACTTGTAGCATAAGACCATCTTACATAGCCCTCTGCGCCGAAACCGCCGCCCGGAACTAACGCAAGTTTGTTACATTCTAAAAGCCATTCACAGAATTCGTCACCGTTGTTAATCATTTTTCCTTTGATTTCTGTACCCATCAGTTCTTTTATATTCATAAATACATAGAACGCACCGTCAGGCACAAGTGCCGAAACCTTGTCAATAGAATTAATTCTTTCAACCATATAGTTTCTTCTTTTTTCAAATTCAACACGCATTGCTTCAATTGTATCTGTAGGACCTGTAATAGCCGCAAGAGATGCAGCCTGTGAAATAGAACAGGGGTTTGATGATGCGTGAGACTGAACATTTGAAATAATCTTTGCAATTTCAGGTTCACAGGCAGTATAACCTATACGCCAGCCTGTCATAGCGTAACTTTTTGATACGCCGTTTATAATTATAGTAAGTTTTTTAATATCATCGTTAAATGATGCAATGCTTACGTGTTTTGCATCGCCGTACATTAATTTTTCATATATTTCGTCTGAAATTACGAAAATGTTGTGTTTAACTGCAACGTCAGCAATTTCTCTTAATTCCTGTTCGTTATAAACCATACCTGTAGGATTGCTCGGGCTGTTTAAAACTAACGCCTTTGTTTTTGGTGTAATGGCATTTTCAAAATCCTTTGCAGAAAACTTAAAGCCTGTTTGTTCTGTAGTTTCCAAAAATACAGGAGTTCCCCCTGCAATTCTTACCATTTCGGGGTAACTTACCCAGAAAGGTGTGGGTATAAGTACTTCGTCACCCTCGTTTAATATTGCATAAAAAGCATTAACCAAAGCGTGTTTTGCACCGTTTGATACAACGATATCAGTCGGAGCATACTTTACGTTATTTTCTTTTAACAATTTGTCGGCAATTGCTTTTCTTAAATCCAGAGTACCTGCAGCAGGTGTGTATTTAGTCATACCGTCGTTAATTGCTTTAATTGCCGCATCTTTTATGTGAGCAGGTGTATCAAAATCAGGCTCACCTGTGCCGAAACCAACAACGTCAATTCCGTCTGCTTTCATTTTTTTGAATTTTGCATCAATTGCAAGTGTTGGAGATGCACTGATTTTACTCATTCTATCAGATAAATTCATATAGTTCTTCCTTTCCACTTTATATACTATCTATCATACTTCATTTTTACAAAAATTGCAAGAAAATTTTTTAATTTTTCAAAATTCGTCCTGTGAAATTACAGAGATTTCCGTAAAACA
>CALDNB010000205.1 GCA_937914775.1 uncultured Clostridia bacterium | reverse complement strand
CACATTAATTACTGCCGATATGAAATACCATCAGGCACAACACGCCGCTTACATCGGCTTAAATATTATAGATGCAGGACATTTTGAAACAGAAAATATTATTTGTAATGTAATTAAAGAAATACTAAAAAAACAATTTGAAGATTTGGAAATATTAATTTCCAAACGAAAGAACAGTTATATAAAATATGGGTAAGTCAGACAGTCGCGGCAGGAATTAATCCTGATGAGGAAAGTCCGGGCTTCATAGGGCAGGGTGCCGGGTAACTCCCGGTGAAGGCAACTTCAAGGATAGTGCAACAGAAATAGACTACCGCTTTTGCGGTACAGGTGGAAAGGCGTGGTAAAAGCACACCGGCGATTGGGTAACTAATCGGCCATGTAAACCCCATCCGAAGCAACACCGAGCGAGAGGGCGGCCCGTCATATCTCTCAACGGGTGGCTTGAGCAATATAGAGATATATTGCCTAGATAGATGGCTGTCAAATACAGAACTCGGCTTACAGACTTGCCCATATTTCTTATATATTATTTAAGCAGAAACTGTAAAACTAAAATAGATACAAAACCAGGGATACCAAGAGTACCTAAAGTAATTGCAGTAAAGGAATTTATTCCTATAAATGCGCCAAATATTCCGCCAATAAAATTAAAAATCATTAAAAATGCACAACCAAAGGCGGAATTAATTACTACTTTAAATAAGTGTTTTAATGGTTTTGCAAAAACAAGTGCAAATACGATAAACAAAAGACAAGCAATAATATAAACAAAACGTGGGTTATTCATTTAATTCACCTCGTTTAATTTTATTCATTGCTTGTCTTTTTATTACTCTATTGGTTCAATAATTGAAATTACACAGTTATCTTTTTTAAAGTGGTTTTTAAAGCGGTCAACCACATCTTTAAATGTTATTTCACTAAAGATTCTTGGGAAATCAAAAATATTGATGTTTTTGAATAAATCCGAAACCATAGTGTTTGAAATACCCTCAACGCTGTTCCACAACCTTAAAAAACTACCATACTCAACTTTTTTAGCACGATTAAATTCACTTTCGTCTAACTCCATACTTTCAAATGCTGTAAGTATTTCAGACAAAACTTTTCTTGGGTTTTCACTTTCTCCTAAAATGCAGGAAAAACCGTAATTCGGCTCACCCTCGTATTCTGTACCAAAAGAATCATTAATAAGTCCCTGGTCGTATAGTTTGTTGTAAAGAGAACTTCCCTCACCCAAAATCATTTCCAGTAATATTGAAGTTACCATTTCTTTTTTAAGTAACTTTTCTCCGTCAAAACCTACATCATTATCTTTAAAACCAATTGAAAACAATGGTTTTGAAACACTTAACTTCTGGACAGTTTCGTGTTTTAAAACCGACTGTGGCTCGTTGGGAAAATAACACTTCACATCACCAATTTCTTTACGAAGAACATACTTGTCACAAAGTTTAAGTACTTCTTCTATTTCCACATCACCGCAAACAAATAAAATCATATTTTGGGGATTATAGAAGGTGTTATAACATTTGTATAAAATGTCTTTGTTAATTTGCGCAATGCTCTCAACTGTTCCTGCAATGTCCTTTTTAATAGGAAAATCAACATACATAGCGTCAAGCATATTAAAATAAACACGCCAGTTTGGGTCGTCATCATACATTCTTATTTCCTGACCGATAATGCCCTGCTCTTTTGCAATGTTCTGGTCGGTAAAATAGGGATTAGATACAAACTCAAGAAGTATTTCAAGATTTTCATAAAACAAATCTGTGCAGGAATAAAGATAAACTGTATTGTTAAAACCTGTGTAGGCATTGGCATTTGCCCCTGTTTTTGAATATTTTACAAAAGCATCTGTTCCGTCAGGCTGCTCAAATAACTTGTGCTCTAAAAAGTGCGCAACGCCATCAGGAATTTTGGTAATTTCCTTGTCGCCGTCAACTTTAAACTCGTTAATCAGTGAACCATATTTTGTAGCAAATGCGGCATAAGATTTGGTGTGGCCTTTTTTAGGAACACAGTAAACAGTAAGACCGCTTTTGTGAATGTGTTTATATAAATACTCATTAAGCATTTCATTGTAAATCATTTCAGTCATTACTTTTCACTTCCCTTCAAAAAGTAAACTGTGTCTAACAAAACACCCTGTGCTACCTTAACTATGTCGTCAACTGTAACTTTGTCAATTAATTCAATCAAACTGTCTGTATCAATCATTTTACCACTAACAAACTTGCTTAAATAATAATCTATTGTACCAAAAGCACTGTCAGTTATTGATTTAATGCTGTTTATAGTACCAAGTTTTGCAGCAATATATTCTTCTGTGGATATTACTCCCTCTTTCATATCATGAACCTGTTTTAAAATCTCGTCATAAGCCTTCTTAAAGTTTGCGACTTCTATCCCTGAATTAATATACATTGTTCCTGAAATACTGTCAACAGTTGATGATGCGTAATAACAAAGGGACAATTTTTCTCTTACGTTATTGAATAATTTTGAGAATATACCACTACCCAAAATCGCATTATACATCATTAGTGCAGGGTATTCTTTGTCTTTTGATGTAACTCCTGTTCTAAAACCTATAGACAGTTTTCCCTGAGCAATTTCTTCAGTTTCGGTAATATTCTTTACTTCGCAGACTTCGTTTTTAACTGCCAAATCAATATAATCAGTATATTTTACATCAATATCTTTATACATATCCTTAACTAAAGATAAAACATTGTCAATATCAACGTCACCACAAATAAATACGTCAACTCCTGATGACAAAATCGTTTCTTTGTAGTGAGAATATAACTGTTCAGATGTTATTTCATCAACTTTATCAACGTACCCGTAGCGCATAATTCCTGTTGGCTCACCTTTGCACATTTCTTCAATACAACGAGCCTGAGCATACAGACGCTTGTCATTTTTTTGGGATAAAATAAGTGATTTTAAATTTTCTTTTTCCTGAGAAACATATTCCTCAACAAAGCCATTTTGTTTTAATAGCAAATCTTTCGCAATAGCAAATATCTCATCTATAATCGGCGGATTATCAGGTATAAACTTCTCGTTTACAAAGGAAAACGAAGTAACTAAGAACTGATTTGCACCTTTCTTTTTTATCCCCGTGTCAATAACAGCGCCGTACAAATCATTCAAAGCATTGTTAAGTTCCATACTTGTTTTGTACTTGGGGCAACTTCGTTTTAATACCAACGACAAAAGGGCATTAATTGTTACCTCACTTTGTGTCAGTGGTCTGTTAATAAAAAATGATAAATTAGTGGTTTTAAATTTATCAGTTTTTAAATAATTAAAAGTAACCCCGTTTTTAATTTTAAAAGTTTGTAGTTTCATTTACGCACCACCATAAAAATATTAAACGGTAAGGAATTCCTTACCGTTTTAGTTTATTTTACTTTTGCATTTCTTATAAAATATATTACAAATTCAACAACAACAGAAACTCCGATAAGAATGAATAATGCCTCCATAGCACGTTTGGCGTTGAAGAACGGAACAACTATGTTAAACAAATTGAAGAACGTCTCAAAACCAATACACCAGAACATACCGGCACATAGTATAAACATATAGATAGCGGCAACTTTAAAGCCGTTCTTACCTTTATTTTTATACAAATATGTAAAAATTATACCTAAAACTGCAAAAACACCAAATAAAATCCAGATAAATACAGGCATTGAATTACCTACAGATGAACCGTATTTAAAAAGTCTGCCGTTGTAAATATACATAAGGAGCATAGCAGAAAGTATTGAAAACGTAAACTGCAAAAGAAAATCATTAACGATTTTTTCCTGCATTGCCGCTTTCTTTGCTTTAATCTCTTTTGAGTTATTAGCCAAATTAAACATCTCCTTGTATAAATAAAATCACAGGCGCGACCGCAGCAGCAGCCGTTTCCGTCCTTAAAATTCGAGTTCCTAATGTTACAGAAGAAAGGCCAAGCCCCAATGCCTTATTAACTTCCTCCTGTTCAAATCCGCCTTCAGGTCCTACTAAAACTGCAATTTTTTTGCAATCGAAAAATACACCGGTAAATTTCAGCGAAAAAATCAGTTTCCTACATATATGTGCAGATAGTTTTATCGGCTTCGAAATATCCTAAGTATCTCT
>CALDNB010000204.1 GCA_937914775.1 uncultured Clostridia bacterium | reverse complement strand
GGAGATGTTGAGGAAATTACAGACTTTACCTTAGAAGGCTTTACTTCAGAAGAATCAGGCGAAGTTACCGTAACTGTTAAATACGATAAGTTTAAAACTGAATTTACAGTAAGAATCAAATCGAAAGCTTTATCAGGTGACGTGAATCTGGACGGTAAAATCAATATAAAGGATGCCACTGCAATTCAAAAACACCTTGCAAAATTTGTAGATTTGTTATATTATATATAGTGACTATTATTGTGTAAAGTATTAGCGATTTTTTGGAGGTAAACAAATGACTAACAGACTGTTCCAGACAATTATATATCAAGTACAGTATGCCTTTGCAGACAGAAAAGCAGGTGTAATTGACGAAAACGGTACTATTATTGCCTGTACCGACATCAGTTCTATCGGTGAAGTTTGTGATGAACAGGTTTTAAGCATCAAATCAGGAAACGACCCTGTAATTATGAATGGCGTAACCTACAAACGAATTGGAGCCAGAACAAGAGATGATTACATAGTCTTTTGTACAGGTACAGACCAACTTTCTCAAAGCGGAGTAATAATTTTAAGCGTTTCACTTTCTCAAATCAAACAACTATATGACGAAAAATACGATAAAATCAGTTTTATTAAAAACATATTGACTGACAATGTTATGTCTTTTGACATTCACAGTAAAGCACGTTCCTTACATTTAAACGTTGAATGTCCAAGGGTTGCTTTTTTAATTCATCTGAAAAATGATGAATATATCGCCCACGAAGTAGTATCAAGTATGTTTCCTGACAAAAACAAAGATTTTGTCGTAGGTATGAGCGAAACTGATGTGGTGTTAATTAAAGAGGTTAAACAGGACATCACACCAAAAGAACTTCATAAAATTGCTTCCTCCATTGTTGATACATTGAGTGCTGAAATTCTAACATCGGTAAAAATCGGTATTGGTTCGGTAGTATCAAACATAATCGAAATAAACCGTTCGTACAAAGACGCTTGTGTGGCATTAGATGTTGGAAAAGTATTTGACAATGAGCAGTCAATTGTAAGTTACAACAATTTGGGAATTGGCAGAATTATTTATCAACTTCCAACAAAACTTTGTGAGTTGTTTTTGAAAGAAGTGTTTAAAAAAGGCTCTATCGAAATGCTTGATGAGGAAACAATAATTACTATACAGAAATTCTTTGAAAATAACTTAAATGTGAGCGAGGCATCAAGGCAGTTATTTGTTCACAGAAATACCCTTGTTTACAGACTTGATAAAATATACAAAATCACAGGTCTTGATTTAAGAAAATTTGATGATGCAATTGTGTTTAAAGTAGCAATGATGGTTCATCGTTATCTTAACTCAGACACACTGAATATTTAGGAGGAAAGCGTTTTGGTATTTTTTAACAGAGTAACAAAAGTATATGAAAAAACAGATACAAAAGCATTAAATAATGTTTCCTTTTACATAGACGAGGGCGAATTTGTATTTATAATCGGCTCTTCAGGTGCAGGAAAATCAACACTTACAAAACTTATGCTTTGCGAAGAAACACCTACAGAAGGTGAAATAATTATTGACAACATTGAATTAAGCGCACTAAAACACAGAGACATTCCTTATTACAGACGTCGTTTAGGAATGGTTTTTCAGGACTTCCGTTTGTTAAATGACAAAAATGTATTTGACAACGTTGCTTATGCAATGCAGATAAACAATGCAACAACAAAAGAGACACGTCGCGTTGTTCCAAACGTTTTAAGTATGGTAGGTCTTTCCCACAAAGCAAAAGCAATGCCTTATGAATTGTCAGGGGGAGAGCAACAAAGAGTTGCCCTTGCCAGAGCAATGGTAAATGACCCGGCAATACTTATAGCGGACGAGCCTACAGGTAATTTAGACCCTGCAACAGCAGACGAGATTATGCAGATATTGGAAGACATAAATAAACGTGGTACTACAGTAATTGTAGTTACTCACGCTATAGACATAGTTAATAAAATGAAAAAACGTGTAATAGAACTTGACTCAGGCTCTATGGTACGTGATGAAACCGGAGGTGTCTATTCTAATGACAATTAAAAATCTAAGTTATTTTTTCAAAGAAGGCATCAAAGGTTTTCTGGTAAACGGACTTATGTCAGTAGCATCAGTATTTATTGTTGTTGCTTCACTTCTTATATTAGGTATTTATTTAATATTTTCCTTCAACGTGAATTATATCAGCGAACAACTTAAATCACAGTATGAGATAAGAGCATTTATTGGTTTTGATGTTCCCGCAGAAAACATTGAAACAATTAAACTTAAAACCGAAAGTATTCCAAATATAGAATCAGTTGAAATTTTCACTCCTGAACAAGCGCTTTCAGAATACCGTGAACAACTTGGAGAAAATGCAAGAATTTTAGACGGTCTTGAAGGCGACAACCCACTAAGGTATTCATTGAAAATTACAATGAGTGATATTAATGCAGCAGATTCCATTACTGTACAATTGCAAAATATCGATGGCATTGATTACGTAAGAAACAACAAGGATGCTATGGAAAGTATGATTTCCATAACTAACACAATCAAACAGGCAAGTCTTATTCTAATGCTTCTTCTGAGTATTGTTGCAATCTTTATTATTTCAAACGCAATAAGAATGACAGTGTTTGCAAGACGTAGAGAAATCGGTATTGCAAAATTCTTAGGTGCTACTGACTGGTTTATAAGGTGGCCCTTTGTTGTTGAAGGTGTTGTAATGGGCGTTGTAGGAGCAATTATTGCTTTAGTTTTAATTATTCCTGGATACAATGTTGTTTACGGCTCATTGTCAGCGTGGGCAAGCGGCAGCGGTATGTCATTCTACTCAACCGGCTATATTATAAAAGAACTGTCTTTGTGGTTTTTGGGAATAGGTGCTTTACTTGGTGCCTTCGGCAGCGGTATTTCATTAGGCAGATATCTTAAAGTATAAGGAGAGTGTTAAACAGTGAAAAGAGCAATATCAATATTTATAGCAGTAATTTTATTATTTACAGCACTTCTTCCTCTTTCTTCTGTTTTGGTTAAAGCCGACTCCGTTAAAGAACTGCAAGATAAAATTAACGAAAGCAACAAGAATAAGCAGCAAATTAAAGATAATATTAATGATAAAAACAAAGAAAAGAAAGACTTATTGGCACAAATTGAAGATTTTGATAAAGAGATTAATGCCCTAAACAGTCAAATCAAAGATATGAACGGTAAAATTGCAGTTGACGATGCTGCAATCGCTAAAGTTCAGGAAGAACTTGACATTGCAACAGAAAAGGCTAACGCTCAGTATGAAACCTTCAAAGAAAGACTTCGTGTTATGTATGAATGCGGAAGCAGTAATTACATTGACATTTTGTTTGAATCAAAAAGTTTTTCTGATTTTTTGAACAAATATGAAATAGTAAAACAAATTGCTGAATATGATAATAATATGTTTGAAAAGTTGGAGAAATCAAGAAACGAAATCGAAGATAAAAAGGCTGATTTAGAAAAAATCAAGGCAGTAAAAGTCGAAAAAGTAAATGCCTTAAATTCTGCAAAAAGCAGTTTAGATGCAAAAGCAAGAGAAAAAAGCAATCTTGTTTCTGAGGTTAATAAAACCATTGCACAATTAGAGGCTCAATACGAAAAAGAAGCACAGGCTGAGGCAGCATTACGAGCACAGATTATGCAACTGCAAAACCCAGGTATGGCTTATACAGGAGGTACAATGTTATGGTCATGTCCTTCAACAAGATATATAACTTCTCCATACGGCTCAAGATATCATCCTGTTCTTAAATACAATAGATTCCACGCAGGTATAGATATCGGTGCGTCAATGGGTGCAAATGTAATTGCCGCAAATGCAGGTGTTGTTATTAAAGCAGAATACAGTTCTTCCTACGGGAACTATGTTGTAATTGACCATGGTGGCGGTATATCAACACTGTACGCTCACGGCAGCGCAATTTTAGTATCACGAGGTCAGTCTGTTTATGGCGGACAGTCAATATTAAA
>CALDNB010000203.1 GCA_937914775.1 uncultured Clostridia bacterium | reverse complement strand
TTCTTAAGGGTTGACAAAACTTCACGTCTGCCTACAGGGTCAAGCATTGCAGTTGGCTCGTCCAGAACAATGTACTTAGGTCTCATTGCAAGAACACCTGCAATTGCTATTCTTTGTTTTTGTCCTCCCGACAAAAGGTGAGGCGCTTCTTTGTAGAACTTGCTCATTCCAACCGCTTTTAAGGACTGGTCAACACGCTCTCTTATCTCTTTTGGAGGTACGCCTATATTTTCAGGGGCAAATGCCACATCGTCCTCTACAATAGTTGCAACAATCTGATTGTCGGGATTCTGGAACACCATACCTACTGTCTGCCTTATTTTTATAAGGAGATTTTCGTCTTTTGTGTCCATATCTTCTACATAAACGGCTCCGCCTAAAGGCAAAAGTATTGCGTTTGTATGCTTTGCAAGGGTTGATTTACCGCTTCCGTTATGTCCTAAAACTGCAGTAAATGAGCCTTTTTCGATATTTACACTTACATTGTCTATTACGTTTTCCACACTTTCAGCATATCTGAAAACAAGGTTGTCAATTTTTATCATTTAATTCATCTCCCGCAAAATCTTGCAGAACAACCGCAGGGCAGCACTATGCCGCTGTCCTTTGTGGGTATTCCTATTTCGTCTGATGTAAATTCTCCGTCAAATTTTTCGCCCAGTATAAGCCTTAACACGTTTTCCATAGTATATCCGCTTAACCCCGTAGTATAAGAGTTAAGAAGAAAGAACAAGGGCCTGTCGCTTAAAACCTGACTGCACAAGGTTACTAAGTTATAAAGTTCCGTTTCTATTTTCCACACTTCTCCGCCCGGTCCTCTGCCGTATGAGGGAGGGTCCATTATTATTGCATCGTATTTGTTACCTCTTCGGATTTCTCTGTTTACAAATTTTACACAGTCATCAACTATATATCTTATAGGGTGGTCCTTTAGTCCTGACAGTTCGGCATTTTCCTTTGCATGTGCCACCATTCCTTTTGAGGCGTCAACATGACACACTTTCGCTCCTGCCTTTGCACAGGCAACAGTTGCTCCCCCTGTATATGCAAACAAGTTAAGCACATTTATTTCTCTGTTACTTTCTTTTATAAGTTTTGAAAACCATTCCCAGTTGGTTAACTGTTCGGGGAACAGACCCATGTGCTTAAAGTTCATAGGCTTTATTTTGAACTGAAGTCCCTCCTGCTTTATTGTCCAACTTTCAGGAAGTTTTTTGTAAAATTCCCATTGTCCCCCTCCGCTGTTGCTTCTAATGTATCTTGCATCAGCCTTTTTCCACAAGGGATTAGTTCTTTTGGAGTTCCATACTGCCTGAGGGTCGGGACGTATTACCGTTACGTTTCCCCATCTTTCAAGCCGTTCTCCCCCTGAACTGTCTATTAAACTGTACTGTTTCCAATTATCGCTTTTCCACATATTACAACAATTCCTTTATAACTTTTTGCACAGCCACTCCAAGACGGGGGTCTATATGCAATTTTATTGTTTCTTCTATTGCCTTTGATATAAATTCTACTGCAAGTTGTACCGCTTCTTTAACACTCTGTCCTCTTGCAACGGCACCAAGGGTTACAGAGGCAAAAATATCCCCCGTTCCGTGAAAGGAGCCGTCATAATAACAACACTTTATTTTGTAAAACTCTTTCGTACTTTTACAATAACTGCAAACATACATTTCACCGTCAACTTTGCAACTGGTAATTATTGCAGTATCGGGACCGACGTCACAAAGCCGTACAAGCCATTTTTCTATTGTTTCAAAGTCGGAAGGCACATCTTTTTCCCCAAGTAAAAACATCGCTTCTGTAATGTTTGGTGTTATTATATCTGCATTTGCCACAAGGTTTTTCATACTTTCCACCATATCTGGGGACATTGTGGGATAAAGTTGTCCGTCATCACCAAACACAGGGTCAACCATAAGTTTGCACCCAAACATATTTTTGGCATCAATTATGGTTTGAGCCTGACTTGGGCTTCCAAGAAAACCGCTGTAAATATAATCAAAGTCCATATTAAGTTGTTGCCAGTGTTTTATTGTGTCTTTAATATGCTCTGTTAAGTCCGTAAAGGTATAGCCTTCAAAAACTCCCGTAACTGTTGACAATGCAGCAGTCTGCAAAGGACACACATAAGAGCCCATAGCCGTCAGTACAGGCACAACCGCACCTAAAGATGCGGTACCTATCCCCGACAGGTCGTGAACTGCAATTATTTTTTTCATAGGTTTACTGCTCCGTTTCCCACCCAGAATTTTTATGTCTTACTAATGCAACAATGGAAGAAATTATGTTTATTGTATCGCTTATAATTCCTCCTATTGATAAATTAACAATATTGTGTATTATCCACGTTGGAGACAGGTACAATATCTGTGCATAGCGGATTTTCCTGCCGTTTCCTTTCCACATACAATAAGTCATACCCAAAAGGGCTAAAAAGGGAAGTGCAGAAATAAATATTCCGAATAAATCGCCCTTTAATGTGTAAACGGAAAACGCCATACAAAGAGTATAAAGTGCAACCACAAAATACGGTTTCCATAATTTATCTCTTTTTAAAAATAGCAGTGCTCTTATAAAGTTGACGATGTTAAAAAGGGCACCGCCAACTGCACCAATCAATGTAAAATTAACAACGAAAAACAAACTGCCAACGCCTTGCATAACAAACAGTGTTTTGTTGTTTTTAAACTGAAAGGACAAAAGCATAACGATAAGACCCGCAATTCCAAAACCCTGTGCAATAATATCTTTAATATCCATTTATTACACCCTTATTGTTACGCCGTCTTCTCCGTAAGTAATTCTGTCTCCTGCTGATTCGATTTTATCTATGTACTCAAAATATTCTTCTTTTGATTTGAATACAGGCTCAAAATTGTCAATAATTTCTTTTGCTCTTACTGCACCGTCTTTTAAAAGCAGATTAAGCATTGCCACCTGCAATTTTGCAGATTTAACACATGCACGTTCAGGGTCCGTAATATAATAATCGTCACCGTGTGATCTGCCTGTTCTTCCTCCTGCGTAAGGGTGAATACTTGGGAACAGACAACTCATTTCGCCCATATCGGTACTTCCTGAGCCAAATCTTTCGTATATTTCAAAATGTTCCTCGGGA
This sequence comes from uncultured Clostridia bacterium, assembly GCA_937914775.1. Lineage (GTDB taxonomy): Bacteria > Bacillota > Clostridia > Monoglobales > Firm-18 > RGIG1864. The sequence goes on along the minus strand of CALDNB010000203.1, from coordinate 2,251 downwards.
ATAATTAAATCTGCCGCTTCTTTTGTAAGGTTCATTAAATCTCTGTTGTTTACAAGGGGTGCATATCCCGGGGTGTCCTCTATATCAACATTTCCGCCCACTGCCAAAGCACCGCTTACAAGTGCTCTGTTAAGTCTTTTATTTGCTTCTAAAATTCCATCAAAAGTTCTGCCTCTTACAAAACTTTCCGCAACAACTTTTTCGGGAATAGCATTTACTGCCTCGCCGCCGTGAGTGATAATTGGGTGGAATCTTATAATGTCGTCTTCTTTAAATGTTTCTCTTATTGCATTTGCCGCAGACAAACCCTGTGTAGCCGCATAAACTGCATTGATTCCGTCCCAGGGAGCGCCTCCTGCATGGGCAGACAGACCTTTATATGTAACTTTTTTTGCAATACAGCCAACACTTCCCTGACTTACAGCGAAATCAGCAGATGTGTGTACCATAAACACGATGTCTGCACCGTCAAGATAGCCTCTCCTTAAAAATTCCGCTTTACCGCCAAAATACTTGATTAGTCCCTGTTTTTTCAGTTCTGTTCTGTAGCCGATTTCAATAAGTTCTTCGGCAGGTACTGCGCAAAGTTTAATTCTTCCGCACAATTTATCTAAAACTTCTTTCTCTTTTAGTGCTCCCGCTACACCTAAAAGTGCCGCACACTGAGCATTATGTCCGCAGGCGTGAACATAGCCCGTTTCTTTGTCACATTCAGGGTGATTGGGGCAGATAAGGGAGTCAAGTTCCGCAAAAATCACAACCTCTGGACCCGGACGACCTGTATCTACTACTGTATAAAAGCCGGGTATATCTCCTGCCATTGTAAGAGAATAGCCCATTTTTTCAAACTTTTCTGCCATATACTGTGATGTTTTAAATTCACGGTATCCTGTTTCGGGATGCTTCCAGATGTATCTTTCTGCTTCAAGAATAATTTGTCTGTACTTTTCTACTGCATTGTCAATTGATTTCATTTTATTATCTCCCTTTCACGGCATATAATTAATCAATATATTATAACACATAAAATATGTTTTAGTCAACAGTGACAATCCTTTTAGTTTATTGACAAATGGTGTTTTTTGTTGTATTATTTACCATAAGGAGAGTGACTTTCAAATGAAAAATAATTTTGACACAAAAAAACTTACTATGTACGCAATACTTACTGCTATTGTTGTAATTTTACAATATATGGGGTCTTTCATAAAACTGGGAACATTTTCTGTATCCCTTGTACTTTTGCCCATAGTTATAGGTGCGGCTTTATACGGACCTAAACTTGGCGCATGGCTTGGCTTTGTATTCAGCGTTGTAGTTCTTATTTCGGGAGATGCGGCGTTGTTTTTAGGCATCAACTACTGGGGAACAGTAGTTACTGTTATACTAAAAGGAACATTGGCGGGGCTTTTAACAGGTTTTGTATATAACTGGCTTAAAAATGCAAATACTTATGTTGCGGTTATAGTATCAGCAATAGTTTGTCCTGTAGTTAACACAGGTATTTTTGCAATTGGTTGCTTTACATTCTTTATTGATGCCATTGCTCAAATGGCAGGTGGTGCAGAACTTGCGACACGTTATGTATTTTTGGTGATGATTGGCGGGAACTTCCTGTTCGAAGTTTTAGTAAATGCAGTTTTAAGCCCTGCAATAGTCAGACTTCTTAAAATCAGAAAGGCGTGACGTATATGGAAACAATAATAGGAATTGATATAGGTGGCTCTACAACAAAAATTGTAGGTCTTACCATAGATGGCGATGTTATCGGCAATCTGCAGGTTACTGCGGCAGACCCCGTAACTTCCGTTTATGGTGCTCTGGGAAAATTCTTACAGGAAAACAACATTACTTTAAACGAAATAAAACAAATAATATTAACAGGTGTTGGGGCTTCATTTTTTAACGACGATATTTACGGCGTACCCACAAAAACTGTTGACGAATTTCAGGCAATAGGTCTTGGAGGACTTCATCTTTCAGGCAAAAAAGAAGCGTTAATTGTAAGTATGGGCACAGGAACTGCCTATGTAAGAGCAGACGGAAGTAACATCACCCACATCGGCGGAAGCGGTGTAGGCGGAGGAACACTGGTTGGTCTTTGCGGCAAACTTGTTAATGCCCATCAGTTTTCCACAGTAATAGAAAAAGCCAACGGCGGAGACTTGTCCACCATCGACCTTGTTATAAGCGACATATCAAAAAATGTAATTACCACCTTGCCCCCCAACCCAACGGCATCAAACTTCGG
>CALDNB010000202.1 GCA_937914775.1 uncultured Clostridia bacterium | reverse complement strand
ATCTGCTCGTAAAAAGATTCCTTTCGGAATCGCACAGATCGGTAAATCTTTCAGAAACGAAATCACTCCCGGTAACTTTACATTCAGAACAAGAGAATTCGAACAGATGGAACTTGAATTCTTCTGCAAACCCGGTACAGATTTAGAATGGTTTGCATACTGGAAAGAGTTCTGCAAACAGTGGCTTTTAGACCTTGGCATCAAAGAAGAAAACTTACGTCTTCGTGACCACAAACCCGAAGAATTATCTCACTATTCAAACGCAACAACAGACTTTGAATTCTTATTCCCATTTGGCTGGGGCGAATTGTGGGGCGTAGCTGACAGAACAGATTTCGACTTGACAGCACACACAAATACATCAGGTGAAACTCTTGATTATATGGACCCTGTTACAAACGAAAGATATGTTCCTTACGTTATAGAACCGTCATTAGGCGCAGACCGTGTAACACTTGCATTTTTAGTTGATGCCTACGATGAAGAAACAGTTGGTGAAAACGACACAAGAGTTGTAATGCACTTTCATCCTGCACTTGCGCCAATTAAAGCAGCAGTTCTTCCTCTTTCCAAAAAACTGGCAGAACCTGCAGGTGAATTGTTTGAAAACCTTTCAAAGAAATTTATGTGCGAATACGATGACGCAGGAAGTATCGGCAAGAGATACAGACGTCAGGATGAAATCGGTACTCCTCTTTGCATTACTGTTGATTTTGATACAGAGCAGGACGGTTGCGTTACAGTAAGAGACAGAGACACTATGGAACAAGTAAGAATTCCTATTTCAGATGTAGAAAAATATATCAGCGAAAAGGTAGCGTTCTAAGATGGTAAAACAAGGTTTTAAGTTTTTATTGTCCCACCTTTACAGCGTAATAGTATCCCTTTTAATAATTGCAACCCTTCCTGTAGCAGTTTTAAACAGCAATGGTAAATATGTTTTATGGGTTGTGCTTTTGCTCATTAATTTTGCATTTTTGTACAGTGCAGGGTGGAACTGGGGAGCACAGAATAAAATAAAATCTCCTGTTGTTCCGTTAAAGGCATCATTGGTGTCATTTATCGTGCCTCTTTTGCTTATTGTTGTAAGTTTAATTCCGATGAATAACTGGCGCTATTATAAAGTGTCAGTCAATCTTGAAGAGGGAAAGAATTATACGCTTTTAGTATCAGGAACAGAAAACTCAGCGGCTAAAGATTTAAGCATAACGGCAAATCCCGATTACGACCTGGACGGGGAGAATTATATCCATCCAAACGTTCTTGAAAACACACAGTGGAATTTAACAGACGGGGCAACAATCACAGATGAGAATGTTCTTGTTTTCGAAAAAGAAACAAAGGTATCGCGCCGGTTTGTTGTTGATCAGAGCAGAGAATACATTTTGCGCGGATATTACAAAGGCACAGGCGATATGACTGTTTCCGTTACATCGGACGAAGCAGTTCTGGCAGAAATAAATCCTGCCAAAGAAACGGTGACAAAAAATATACAGATTTTCCGTGTGGCAAGTACCGGATGGTATATGCCACTATCTCTTCTGTTTAACAACCTTGACGGAAAAATCACAATATACAATGTATTGTATTTAATGCTTGTACTGCCGATTGTTGTTACTCTTGGTTATATGGTAGGCACAACAGAATTTTCAATTCTTGAAATAATTGCCAAAAGGAAACAGCGAAAGCAAAACGAAAGACGAGAAAGGGCAATCGAAGAACGTAACAGGCGAAAAAAATTTTAAAAATTTGTTTACATTTGATATTAATTATTGTATAATGGTAGTTAGGAATTAAATTATGTCTTTTTCGGAGGTCTTTATGGCTGATAAAAAGAAATCAAAAAACAAATTAAAAGCGATAAGATTATTTATAATCATTGGTCTGTGTGTGTACTTTTCTTACTCTTTAATTACACAGCAGGTGCAAATTTACTCTGCAAAAAAAGAAATTTCAGGACTTGATGCAGAGATTGCAGAACAGCAACAGATTAAAGAAGAATTAGAGAAGAAAAAGGAATTGATCAACACGCCTGAATTCATAGAAAAATTCGCACGTGAAGAGTTGGGATTGGTTGCTCCTGATGAGATAATATTTATGGAAGCACCTAAAAACACTTCAAAATAATTTTCATTAATAACTTAAGGGGGACGCATTTTAATTATGCAGTTGGAAGTAGGTAACATCGTAGAGGGGAAAATCACAGGCATTACAAATTTTGGCGCTTTTGTTCAGTTAAGCAATAACAAAACAGGACTGATACATATTTCAGAAGTTGCTCTTAATTATGTAAAAGACATTAAGGAACACTTGAAAATCAATGATGTAGTTAAAGTAAAAGTTTTAACCATTGATGAATCAGGAAAAATCAGTTTGTCAATAAAGAAGGCACTTGAAGAAGAACAGAAAAAAGCCCAAAATGTGAAAAGACCACCTGCACAATTTGAGTTTACAAGAAACACAGAAAATATGTCCTTCGAAGATAAAATGAAACAGTTTATGTTGGACAGCGATGAAAAAATGTCTGATATAAAAAGAAATATGGACTCAAAAAGAAGCGGCGGCTACCGCAGATAATTTTAAAAGATACACCTTGCACAAAATGTGCAAGGTGTTTTGTTATTTAAAAAGAACAAACTTGCCAAAGCAAGTTTGCACCACAATTATTCCTTATTTGCTATTACTTATTACTTAACTTTAGGGTTCAAGTCCCATCGTAAACAAAAAAGAGTTACCCTTTTAGGGTAACTCT
>CALDNB010000201.1 GCA_937914775.1 uncultured Clostridia bacterium | reverse complement strand
ATCTTGTTGCAGTTCTTTCTAAGGTTAAACAACAATATTTCACAGTTTTTATCAGTTTGTGTAAGGTGATAGAAAGCACCATGAAAAACAAGTTTATTGCTTTTATCTTTCATTCCTTCAAAACTGTTAAGTTTATCCATAACCTCTTTAAGTCTGTTTTTTGCATCTTCATCATTTGTAGACTGATATGCAAGTGCAAAGCCGTTTTCGGTAATTCTTGCAGAGAATTCTCTGTCACCTGTATATTCTGACAGAACTGATGCGGTATATTTTAAGACGTCATCAAACGAACTGTCACCATGGTAAGAACGAAGATAACTGCTATCTAAAATTATATATGCAACGTAATACAGATTTCTTGAAATATCACCTATAGTGTATCTGAAATGATATTTAAAAAACTGAAGATTACCTAATCCGGTTTCTGCATCAGTCATCTTATCAATCCTGTTTTCCTTTTGTATTTTTCTAATTCGTAATAATAAAAGAAAGACCAAAACCAGAAGAACAAATGAGAAAAACAGCGTCCACGTAAGCATTTTATAACTTTTCTTTGAAATTTGTGATGAATAAGACAAGTAAATACCATTTTTTTCTGCATCTAATATTTTATTTGCTGCATTTTTAATTGCTGATATTTTTTCATTGTCTGCAATAGATGTAAAAACAATTCCTGTTTTTAGTATTTCGCCATTTTTCTCGTAAGAAATCAGTTCAAAATAGTTTTTTCCGTATGAAGCGCTTTCGTCTACCGAAGAAACAATGTCTGACTGAAGGTTTTCTCCCATTATGAACCTATCATTTTGATTACCGTTAATGTAAACAAAATCGACATCAGAAATATTGGAAATTCTGGTTAATAAATCAGGAATAATTCCTTTATACGATTTTTCTTTAGCGTCATAATATTCTATTGGGTAATTATCAGGATCACCTGCAACATAAAAATAATCTGCGTAACCTTCAGTATTATTTGTTGTTATAACTTCAGCACATACAGGCAGCGAAAACAACGCAAACACCGTTAAAAATATCAGTATAAACTTTTTCATTTTCCGCATCACCTCTTTCCGTTAAATATTCATTTTCTTTCGTTCAATTCGTCCCCAATCCAGTTTTTTCTTTTTGTAACCTTTAAATGCCGTAAGTCTAACAAACGCCATTATAAATCGCAAAGTCGTAACTTCAAAGAAGCAAAGCATAATTGCTTTGAAAAAATCCCTGGGCTTTACCGTCAAGTCGATAGTCTGTATTCTTGAAAAGAACGCAGTCAGGGTAAGTACCGAGTTATATAATGCATAAATCAGCATAAATAGTAACATAAACGGCAAGTTCAAAAGGTCAATACAATACGCACAAACCATTGTAAACACACCGAAAACCTCAATAAAAGGAGACAGCAATTCGTATAAAAGAAAATAAATATACGATATAAAGCCAACTGCTCCGTATTTAGGGTTTGCCATCATCTTTTTATGCTTCCACATAGTCTGGAAGAGTCCCAGATGCCAACGTTTACGCTGTTTTTTCAAGTCTCCTAATTTTTCAGGCACCTGAGTCCAGCATACTGCATCGGTTGCATATTTAATAGAATATGGAATCTGGTTTGTAAGGCAATAGGAATGAAGCTTTACCACAAGTTCCATATCTTCGCCCATTGTGCCGTGGTCATAGCCGCCTGCTGCGATAACTGTTTCTTTTTTGAACATTCCAAACGCTCCAGATATAATCAGTGAACCGTTAAAATGGTCAAATAAAATTCTTGATGCCAAAAATGAACGGTCATATTCGAGCAACTGCATACACGCAAGAATGTTTTGAGGAAGTCTGTATTTTACTACCTTACCCTCAAATAATTCCACATCGTTGGATGGTCTTACAGTTCCGCCTACAGCCACAACATTTTCTTCCTCCAACACAGGCACAACCAATTTTTTAAGCGAATCATACTGCAAAACGGAATCTGCATCCATACAAATAAAATAAGGATACTGCGCAGCGTTAATGCCCATATTAAGGGCATCTGCCTTGCCACCGTTTTTCTTACGGATAAGTGTCAGAGGAACTTTTTGTTCGTGTGATTCATAAATAAACTCCTCAGGCTGACAAGCAATAGACCTGTGAAGTGGACGCCTTACAAGATGCATATTATATGCTTCAATTAATTGCTGTGAAGTTGTGTCTTTCGAACCATCATCGACAACAACAATTTCGTAAAGTTTATAATCAAGAGTCAATAGTGATTTTACCGTTTGAACAACCGTCACTTCTTCGTTATATGCAGGAACTACTATAGTAATCGGCACAAAATAATTCTCAGTAAATTTGTTCATCATTCTGTCCTGCATTTTCCGTTTATAAAGTGTTGTTGCACCAATCACAACAGATAAAAACAAAAATGTGGAATAACCTATTAAATAAATGATAAATAAAATACCGACAATATCAAAAATCTGCTTAACAAGTTCCATATTCATTACGCCTTCACCGCCTCCTCCGATTTGTTTCTTCGGTCGAGACGATACCTGATAATTTCTCTTGCATATCGGTCATTTCCGTCAAATACATTGATTAAGTCCTGATATGTATAACCAAGTTTCTCGCAGGAAACAGCACTGTTTTGTCTGACATACCAATTTGAACTGGACAGATTTTTAACTAATATTCTATATGTTGTGTCTCCGGGATAAGATTTCAGTGCCGAAGTTGCAATTGCCTGATACTCCCATGTTCGATTTTCCAAATTCTCTGCCAAATTTAATATAACAGGTTCTGCATCAGCTAGGTTTTGCCTCGGGAGATGGAAATTTTTCAAAATATCGAATGGCGGAAAACCTGACTTCGTTGTTTTCCGTCTCATTATTTAAAATCTCAAGCATTTTGTCATCGCATTTTATATTCGAAAACCTGAAGTAATTTAAAATATTAACTCTCATTTGTACAGAGTAATCTTTAAAGTATGAGAAAAGCGTTTCTTTTAATTCCTCTTTGTCACCTTTGTAAAACATAAGGCCATCGGTTATAAGTTTAGGATGATGAAAAGAAAGATTAGTATCTATTACTTTAAGGGCTTTTCTTACAACTGCCGGTTTACGCATACTGTAAAGAGCCTTTAGTGTATTTTCTCTGCAATAAACATTAACTGAACGCAAAAGGTCTAAAAGAACATCAGCAAGTTTTTCGCTATCGCAGTGGTTCAGAATATTAAATTTGTGCAAAATGTAAGGAAAATACGCAATTTTGAGGGTGTCTTTACTTATATATCTGTGGGTAAGAGTTTCAAAAACTGAGAAGGTCTCCAAAAGATATTTTTCTGTATAATCCGGCTCCGTTTTAAAAACTGCCTCAAGTGCTTTGTCAAAAGCAGTTATTCCAGAAGTTTTATCAAGTTCACGGCAAAGAAACTTTTTATGTTTTTCACTTATTACTCCACCATTTTTTAATATCTCAATTTGCTCATTTAATATTATCTCTAATTTTTTAGAGTCAGAAGCAAGGGCACGTTCCCTGTGATTTAAAACAAAAACGTAAATAATATTATACAAAATCATGCTAACACAAATCGCAATATAAGCATAAATCATTGTCTCAATTTTCAATTTGCTTCTCACTCCTTCCATAATTCCTGCATTATATAATATGATTTTTTTAATCTCTCGTGATAGGTAACCTTGTTATCCCAGCCCTTAAGTTTAATTTCACCAAGTGAAATTCTTTCTTCTCCGATACCAACACCTGCATACATGCTGTCAATGCTAATATATTCAATTCCGAAATTATCTTCGTAATAATCATCATGAACAAGCATTTTTGACGGGTCAGCAAAGTTCATTAACTGCCAGGGAAGTTTTATTTCAATATAATCTCCGCTTGTGCAAAAATCAGCAAGAGAATTAAAATCTGCGCTATCCGGGTTTGCATTTCCGTATAAAAGTTTTCCTGTTTCATAAGACTCCGCAACAGTTTCCTTGGTTTCAGGCGAAAGAGCAATTGCCGTACGAAGTATCAATTCGACATTTACAAACTCAGAAGAATTTATATCAGGAACGTTTTCTTTAAAATAAGTGTCAAATTTATAAATGTCTTTTGCGTAAGTTGACCTTAGTGCATCATAGCGTTCCTGCACCATAATACGGCTGTTTTCTTTACCGTCAATCACAATGACAAAATCTGCGTCTCTGTCAAACTTCACTCCAAAGTTTTTGCAATAATTACTACCTGTCTTTGGAGTAATATCAAGAGGAATATATAAAACATCTTCTTCAAAATCAAGACCGTTTTTGTTTACAAGAAAATACATAAACTTTTCGTCATATTTAACCGAAAGTTCCACATCGCCATTTTGTATTTTATCATCCTCAGTCCACTCGGCAACATCACCGTCAACATAACATACTGATTTTTGGTCACCGGGGTCAAAGGATAAAAGACCGAAATACTGTTCGTTGGTCTGATAGTCAGACCAATAGGCAGTTCTTGTAAGATTTACTGCGTGCATTGTGTTCCAGGTACGTTTAAACCACTCATCCTGCCACGTAAACACACAGCCGCCGTTACAACCGGTAATCTTAATATCTTCCCAACAATCAACGAGAGCCTGTCCTTGCGCATGTTCAGATGTATTACCCTGATTTCTGCCCGTATCCTTATCAACTTGTGCCATACCTCGTCCTGTAGAAACACCAAATTCCGAGATTACAACAGGCATTGTATGGTGATTGTTAAGCATTGTAAGATACGCTCTGTATGCGTTGACTTTTCCATCTTCATTGCGAAACGTTTCCTTAGAATCAATTCCAAAAACAGACCAATCCTCTGCAAAACTCAGGTAATAAGGGTAATATGGATAAACGTGATACGAAGCAAACTGACCAGGAATAAAAGCGTCAGTAGTTTTAATATGCTCCACATTGACACGCGCACATTTCATAAAGAAATTTTTGATAATTTCGGGGTACTCAAAAGGGTCGGTTGTTGGCCAGTTGGAAAAAGCAACAAGTCTTTGATCGCCATAGCGTGTAGTTTCATACCCGATAACTTTGTCACCAACCATTGTAAGCATTGTTTCAAAGGGAGTAGCATCATCTGATGTAAACATATATTTGCCCTTGTAAGATGAGTATCCCTCTTTGCCTTTGTATAAATCATCAGTATATGCAACGGTAGAGTCATCCCACTCAACGCCTAAAATATAACCAATAACCCAGTCGGAAATGTCGTTTTTATATGTACCATAACCTGCACTGGCAACTCTGCCAATATTTAATTTTCTGTTGCCGTGAATAACATCTACCATTATTTTAGAATTTTCTAAAAAAGTGTCATAAAAATCTTTGCTGTATGCATCTCTGTGAGAGTTGAGAACATAATCGTTCACCCAAACACCATGAAGCATATAAAGCGGATTCTCGTTATTTAAATTATATTTATAAAAGGCATTATAAAAGGTGTCGCTTTGAACTGTATAGACACGAATAGTATTTGCTCCCATATCCTGAATATATTTAAACCATCTTAAATATGTTTGTTCATCAATTGCAAAGGACGTTGCCCATTCGCCAGGAAGTCCCGAACCTAAATTTACCCCTCGTATCTCAAAAGGTATAAATGAGTCACCATTTTTTATATATATTTCTTCGCCGTCTGCCTTCGTAAAAAATTCTGTCGGTTTTTCACCACCAAAATCAAAATACACACCTTCGTAAAAATATAACCAATCCACAGCAAGGAGTACAAGTATAACAAGCGATATTATAATAATAAACTTTTTCAAAACCTGTACCTCCTTAATTATTAATCTGATACTTCATTATACTTTTTCGTTTTAGATTCGGCGCTGAATTGTTTTAAAGACTGTATATTTTCGTCCATAAAACAAAGTCTTTTCTTAAGAAAATTCTTAAGTTGATTAATACTTTCTTCATAATTTCTCGGATTTCTGTCCACCGGATTAAGCAAATCATAATTTTCTCTGAAAGTGTAACCCCACTTGCTGTAATTTCTTTCAACAGCAGGCCCCAGATAATCTACTGTATCGTCAATAAAACCAAACAAATACTCTTCACTGAACACCGTTTTTCTTAACTCTCCATATCTTTCAACAACCCTGTCTGTAAAGTCAGGGTCCATAAAGAGCATCTGGTACCATATTCCTGAGTTAAGCCTGAATTCGTCTGTTGGCATAGAACTCTCCTGATACATATCACAGGCGGAATTAAAATCCCACACACACATTTTGTATTTTCCGGAAGTATCCTTATAAATGTAAGTTGAAAGTGAACCTGCATCATAATTACAGGTAAGTTCATTAATAAGAAAATAATCAACAAATGAATCTACATCAATATAGTTTTTGTATCCGTATTTTTTATTGTTGTAGTCATAGGAATAAAGAGTTTTTTCAAATAACGAAAACTCATTTTTAATGGCTTCTTTAAGGTCGGGAGTCATATTTTTTGTGCCCGGATACACAAGTTCGTGTTGAGTTTTTGCTCTTGTTGTATAATTTGTAAATGGATATATTTTCTTTTCTTCTCCGCCATCGCCCCAGTCAATACGGAGTGCATAACCGGAAAAGGAATTGTCCTTTTTATCTACTGCAAGTGACAGCCTTGAACCATCTTTGCCGGAAGTTATGGTTTCTGTTGCAAGATAAAGCCCTCTGTATTCACCATTTAATACAAGTTCAAAAAAGCGAACATTAGGACTATAGTCCATAATTTCACCTGCTATGTTATACCACATATAATTCCGTATCAGCGTTTTGTCAAGAAACGGACCATGAAGTGCCCATTCGTGATGAGGGTCCATTCCAAGAAATTGCTGTGGATTATTAGAGCCATCATCGTTTACAAAGCGAAAATAATAGTTAGGTTTTTCAAAACGTCTTGATGAATGCCCACGGACTCTTATCATAATATCACCCATATTCTGGACCTTATCAGTAAGATGATTATATGCCTTTTCATCATTTATCACACCTAAAGACGCTCTTATGGATGTTGTACCGTCTTGTGCCAATGTGTAATCTATCACATTAAATTCTTCATCGTAAACAGGTTTACCAGGAATTTCCGCACCGTTTGTATTGATATTTACAATTGGAAGATGAGAGCAAAGGGTATTATCTGAGTGCGAAATGCACTCCGTTTTCTCTTCCGCCAGTATATGTTCTATGTATCTTGTACCGTTGTCTTCCGGCATATACATACTTATAAAGATTACAACAATCAACGTAAGGGTTGTTGCAGATAAACCTATTAATTTGTATTTCAACCCTTACACCTCCCAAATAATCAGTTTGAAATTTCGTCGTTTTGCATTACCGTATTTACATAGTCAATATCGCCGATTTTATAAATTTCATCATTGATTGCAACGTTATTCTTTCTTTCTGCCTGTAAAAGAAGTTTCTGCGTAACTTCATATATAAATTCAATTGATGTATCTGTTGAATTTTTAACCCTTAAAACAGCTTTTGCTCCAAAAAATTTATACATTACTGCCTGTATTTGTGCTTCACGAGTTCTGCCGCATCTGATAATCACAAGCATACGGTTGTTGTTCTTAATAGCACCAAATAAAAGAAGCAAAATAAACACAAGACCGCTTCCGATACCTGCAACAATAAAATCTCCTACACCGCAACAAATACCGACAATTATTGCCCAGAAAATGTAAACAGTATCTCTTGAGTCCTTAATAGCAGTCCTGAAACGAACAATAGAAAGCGCACCAACCATACCAAGAGAAAGTGCAACATTGTTTCCGATAACAGTCATAACCATCGAGGTAAGAACAGTAAGTACAACAAGAGAAACATTAAATTTTTTACTGTAAATAGTACCCCTGTGTGTAATCATATAGGAAATAAAAATTAAAAACCCTATAATTCCTGAAACGAAAATGTTTGCCGCAATCTGCTCCCAGGTTAAAACAGACTGGTCCTTGATTAAGTTAAAAATCTGACTTCTCATAATACTATCTCCTTAAATTATATTTCTGCGTAACTTTGTTGTCTTGCCAAAGCGTATTTACTGACTGACAGTTCGCTTTTATTGATACTGTTTATAAATTGCCTGATGTAATCAAGCAAAAAACCATTGTATTTTACCTCCAGGACTACATTGAATTTATCAAGAACAGGATACATTACAAGGTTCTCCGAAAACAAATCAAAATTTGTTTCGGTTGCTACAATATTGTTATCAAATGTAATTCTGATTTTATTTTCTTTTGCTATGTATGCTTTTCTGTTGTACTGAACAATGGTTTTGGGTCTGTAGCATTTGCAGTGCATAAGCCCGTAGCACTCTTTTGCAAAATCTTCTTCGTATTTTAACAAAACTTCATACTTTCCGGCAATTAACGCCTCTGCGTCCGCTTTTGTCATACGAAGTGAGCGTTTCTTCTGATTAGCCCCTTGCTTTTGCTTCATTTCAAGCATTGCAAAATCGTGCTTTGGGTCATAAATTCTAAGCCGTATTTTTCGCCTTGTTTCAACGCCTTCAAGCTTTTCAAAAAAATCATCATCGTAAATTGTGTCAAAATAGAGAGAGCGTATGATGTAGCCGTCTGTTCCGTTATGTTCATCTTGTATCATAAGCATATCGAGATAATGAGATTTAGAACGAAACTCATCAATATTTATTAAAAACTTCTTTTCTTCTCTTGTTACAACATTCATAAAAATCCCCTCTTGCAAAAAGAAAAGCTGCAATAACATAAAGCCTTAACAGGCCTTGTATCATTGCAGCTGGACTGGCATGGCATAAAGCTTTAGCCTCTTTGCTTTGCGTCACCGACTTTCGCCGATTTTGCTAAATATTCATTTGCCGACCATTATAACACTATGACCCGT
>CALDNB010000200.1 GCA_937914775.1 uncultured Clostridia bacterium | reverse complement strand
GGAATTGATATTGTATATATTTTGCTTGGTGCAAACGGACTTATCGGCAACGAAAAACCAATACCGAAGTTTTGTGAGGATGTGGCAAAAAAAGCAAAAACGTTTATAGATATAATTAACCGTGATTATCCCAAAGCACAAATACGCCTTATGACGATGCCTGTTCCGTCAGTTAACGGAGGTACAGGTGCAAGTTACGGCGCAAAACTGCCTTACTGCGATGATTACGGACTTGCGGTTTACACTATGGAGTTAAATATCGCCTATGAAAAATTGTCTTGTGAATATGTAAAAACAGTTAATATTCCAAGTCAGTTTGACTCCGAATACAATTATCCCTGTGAAGAAAAACCCGTAAATGCAAGAAGTACAAAAACGGAAATAGTAGGTACAAACGGACTGCATCCGTCAGATGACGGTTATATGCAGATAGCAGATGCAGTTTACAGAGATGTTGTGGGCACAATTAATAATTTATAAGGAGAGACATTATGTTTAAATCAATCAGAAGAGAGCCTTGTTTTGTGGAAATACAGACATCAAAAGGTTGGGAAAGTGCAATAAAATCAAATGACAGTTACAGTACTAAAGCAGGACTTGTAAAGTATCAGAACGGAGACGTTGTTCTTGTTGAAACAACAGAGCCTGTAGAAAGAATAAGATTAAGATGGAATGACGACTTTACTTTTGTTAAGCGTGTTTTGGGAGATTCACCCGGAGTAGAACTTGGTGATATGGCGTGGATGCCTGTATATCCCGAAAAGCATTGGGCGTGGTACATTCAGTGCTATGACGGCAAAACTGTTCACGGTTACGGTGTAAAAACAGGTTGCAACAGTTTTTGCTTCTGGCAGTTGGATCAGGAGGGTATTTCATTAGTTTTAGACGTACGTAACGGCGGATGCGGAGTAATGCTTAAAAATCCTCTTGTTTGTGCAACAGTAGTGGAAAGAGAGGGACTGCTTACAGAAACACCTTATAAAGCGTGTCAGGAGTTTTGTAAGTTAATGTGTGAAAAACCCAATCTTCCGTCTCGTCCCGTTTTTGGTCTTAACAACTGGTATTATGCTTACGGCGATATTTCCCGTGAAAGCGTATTGGAAGATACGAAATTAACTATGGAACTGTGTGCCGATACTAAACACAGACCGTATATGTTAATAGATGACGGCTGGCAGTTATTAAGGGAGCCAAGTTACATCGGCGGTCCTTTTGTGCCAAACGAGAAATTTGGTGATATGGCAGAACTTGCGGCAAAAATGTCCGATATGGGTGTTGACCCGGGACTATGGATAAGACCGCTTCTTACCAAAGAAAAAGTAAGCGAAAATATGCTTCACCCAAGACGCCTTGGCACAGGGGGAGGAGTATTTTTAGACCCGTCAAAAGATGAGGTACTGGAGTTTGTGGCAGACATTGTGAAAACAGTTTCGGATAACGGCTACAAAGTTATTAAATACGACTTTACTGCTCCCGATATGATGACTGCAGACATTTATGACGAAATATATTTAAAGGAAAATCTTACAGACGGTGGTTGGCATTTTGACGACATAAGCGTTACTAATGCACAGATAATTAAAAAACTGTATGAAAAAATACAGGATGCCGCAGGGGACTCTCTGGTTATGGGGTGCAATACATATAACCATCTTGCTGCAGGAATTCATCAGATTCAAAGAAGTTGTCTTGATACAAACGGACACAACTGGGAGAAGACAAGAAGAAACGGTGTTAATCCTCTGGCATTCCGTATGCCGCAGAACAATACCTTCTTTATTGCAGACCCTGACTGTGCTGCAATTACAGACAAGAGCCCTCATGAAATGAACGTAAGATTTTTTGAAGCATGTGCTTTGTCGGGCGAAAGTTTGTTTATTTCGGTTACACCGCGACTTTTAAGTAATGAGCACAAAAAACGTCTTAAAGAAAGTTTTAAAATTGCAGATGCAGGTTGTCAGTGTGAGCCTGTTGACTGGCTTGACACCAGTTGCCCGAGACAGTATATGGTAAACGGCGAAATCAGAACTTTCAACTGGTATGATATAACTAACGGCGTAAATATATATTAATAGGGGATGTAAAAATCGTCCAGAACGTAAAAAAGCATTATACAATAAACCCTCTCAAATTCTTGAGAGGGTTTTTATTATGCAGTATTCTGTTTCTTGCCATACTTTGCCTTATATTCGTTTGGCGTCAAATCTGTAAACGCCTTAAATGTTTTATGAAAATATGACGGGCTTTTGTAGCCAACCATTTCGGAAACGGAGCATACTTTGGTGTCGGAGTCTTTTAAGATTTCTTTCGCTTTTTCTATTCTTACACGGGTTAAGGTATCTATAAAGTTTTCTCCTACTTTTTGTTTATAGTATGCACAGAAATATCCTCTTGACAAAGCCACAAAGTTCGAAATATCCGAAAGGGATATATCGTTCATATAATTCTGCTCAATATATTTCATAACTTTTGTAGGTATATTTTCCAAATCGGCATTTCTGCTTGAAACAGGACTTGGTTTTTGCTGAGCAAAGTCGTTTAATGTTTTGAAATCATATAATACTGAAATATCTGTATTAACCGTCAGTATATCATAAAGAGTTGTTTTTAATTCGGACATATATTTTTCTATGTTTGTATTTTCAGAATTTTTAACAATGGCTATAATTTCTATATTATGTCTTGAATACCTTATAAACTCAACAAACATATCGTCGTTGTCTGTACGGACTATATTCATAATAGCATTATAAAGCCTGTACTGTCCGTATTTCCATATTTTTTTCAGGTATGTGGCAAAATTATTAATATGTATATTTATAACACAACCGCCGTTCTTTGAAAAACCATAAGGAAAGCCAAGAGTTGATAACTGAAGATTGAGAGCATCAGGCGTACTTATTCGCCCTATTAACAAATCAGAAAAGAATTCCTGACGGGCGTGGACAAACTGGTCATCACCATCGCTCTGGCGTCTGTTGGCGCGGAACATTGACTCAAAAAGACTTTCAAAAGTATCGTAAGTCTCTTTTTTGTTAAGGGGCTTTGTCAGATAATAGTAAACGTTGTATTTGAGCGCTTGTCTCGCCAGATTAAAGTCACGGGTAGAACTTACAAAAATTATTTTTGTGTCAGGGTAGTCTGTATAACATAATTTTGCAATATCAAGTCCTGAAATTTTAGGCATTTTAATATCTGTCACTATGATGTCAACTTCGTTTTTCTTTAAATAATTTACCGCCTCACGGCTGTTGTTAAATACAGCAACAATTTTTGCATCGAAGTTTTGCCAGTTAACAAAGGCCTCAAGGTCGTTTGCGGTATCCTGTTTTTCATCAATAATGATTACATTATACATTAATTCACCTCCTGTGGGAACGCCACAATTGATATTATACCTTGTTTAATTTATAAAATCAAGCAAAAAGTGAAAAATATTTTGATTATTTCATAATATTGAGCACAATAAAACGAAAATAATCCCGAAAACACTGGGTTTTCGGGATTATGTGCAATATTAACTATTCCTGGATATTTTCGTCAGTTTCGTCTGTTTCTTCGGCGATTTCTTCAACAACTTCTTCAACGATTTCTTCGTCTTTGTAATCTTCAAAGGGGTCGTTTACAAATTCGTCAATTTCTGTTTCGCCCTCTAAAAGGTTGTATGCTTCTTCTGCAAGTTCTGCATCTGTGGACATATTTCTTCTCTTTATTAAAAGAACAACAAGAACTATTGCGATGATTACAACTGCCAGTAATATTGCAAGTGACAAAAAGTTCGGTATTGAGAATACCAGATTAACAGGATTCTTTCTTTCTGAATCAATGTTCCATTTAAGGTTTGTACCAAGGCCTGATACTTCGTCTGCATTTGAATAACTTGGGATTACGGGAAGGTCAATTGTTAATGTTGCAATTGTTGGTGTAGTACCTTTTTCCGCTTCTTCTGCTGAGTATCTTACGTCATAATTTGAAGTTACGAAATATCTTGTTGAAAACAACCCTTTGTCTTCTGCAAATGTATAACCTACTGAAGAATTACCATTTGAACTAAAGTTAATTGGTGAACCTGAAGACATAGTTTTTGTTACTTCAATGTATCCTTGTTCACCGTCTTTATAAAGGTCAAAAGCCATACCCTCCTGCAGGTAAGCATCAACCATTGCGTCTTTGTTTTCCTCGTACATTCCGTAATAATCTTCAGGGACTTTCATTAACTGAGTGTATTGTGCAGATTTGTCAAGGCCGATTTTTAAAATCATTTCTGTTTCTACCGTGTCCTGTTCTTCTGCAACAGGTTCTTCGGCTATTGCCTGAACGTCGTCGGTTTCGTCAACAGGCTCTGCCATTACGGAGAAACCGGACAGTACTATACATAGTATTGTGATTAGTGCTAATAACTTTTTCATTTTCATATCTCCTACCATAATATTTTAAAAATATTATAATACTTTTTTAAAAGATAGTCAATAAAAGTTACAATATATTAATAAATTTATTGCAAAATTACATAAAATACATTATATTAAGAAAAATGTTAAAAAATACTTGAAATTATTAACAAAATAGTGTAAAATATAATCAAATTGTAATGGAGGTATTTATACATGATTTCAGCAGGTGATTTCAGAAACGGTGTTACCTTTGAAATGGAAGGTAACGTTTATCAGATTATTGAATTCCAGCACGTTAAACCGGGTAAAGGTGCGGCGTTTGTAAGAACAAAACTTAAAAATGTTATTACAGGTGCAACAGTTGAACAGACTTTCCGTCCTACAGATAAAATGCCAAAAGCACATATTGAAAGAAAAGATATGCAGTATTCATACAATGACGGTGATTTATACTACTTTATGGATCAGGAAACATTTGATATGTTGCCGTTAAACAGCAGCCAACTTGGTGATGCTCTTAAATTTGTTAAAGAAAATGATATTGTAAGAATTCTTTCTTATAAAGGCAATGTTTTCGGTGTTGAGCCGCCGAACTTTGTAGAACTTACAGTAATAGCAACAGAACCAGGTGTTAAAGGTAATACCGCAACAGGTGCAACAAAACCTGCAACATTGGAAACAGGCGCTGTAATCAATGTTCCCTTGTTTATCAATGAAGGCGAAGTAATAAGAATTGATACAAGAACAGGCGAATACATGGAAAGAGCATAGGAGGATAAATAAATGTCAATTATTTCAGAAAAAGTTTCATATCTTTGCGGTTTGGCAGAGGGCATGAAAATTGATACAAACACAAACGAAGGCAAACTTTTAACAGAAATTATTTCAGCACTAGGTGAAATTGCTGACGAACTTGAATTTATGGACGAAAGCATCGATGAACTTTCAGACAAAGTGTTCGAGTTGGAAGACGAAGTTTACGGCGAAGACGATTGCGATTGCGACTGCGATTGCGATGAGCCATTTGTTGTAAATTGCCCTAACTGTAACGAAGACTTCTTCGTTTATATGGAAGATTTGGAAGACGACGAAGAAATCGCTTGTCCTAACTGCGGTCAGGAAGTTGAATTGGAATTTGACGACTGTGACTGCTGTGACTGTGACGACTGCGAGTAAATTAAAGTAATGAAATTAGCCGCAAATTAGTTTTAATTTGCGGCAAATTTTGAATAAGGGGGTTTTGCAAAGTATGATGATTTTAATATTTGTATTGTCTTTGGCGGCAGATTTGATTACAAAACGCCTTGCAACATTGTATTTGCAAAATACAACTTTTCCTCTTATAAAAGATATTCTTCACTTTACTTATGTGGAGAACACGGGCGCTGCATTTGGCATGTATAAAGGCGGACGTCTGTTCTTTATAATTACCACAGTTTTGATTTTAGGCGCAATTATATTTATGCTTTTAAAGTACAAACCCCAGCAAAAACTGGTTAAAGTTTCATCTGCTCTTGTTATGGCAGGTGCAGTCGGTAACCTGATTGACAGAATATATAACGGCTTTGTTGTGGATTTTATAGATTTCAGAGTAATAAATTACCCTGTATTTAATATTGCGGACTGCTGTGTGGTAGTGGGAGCAATATTATTTGCTGTATGGGTGATTTTTTTTGAGAACAAAAATGAAAAGAATTGATTTAATAGGAATAGACGGTCAGAGAGTTGACAAGTTTATATCGGAGCAGGTAACGGAACTTACACGTTCCCACGTTCAGAACCTTATATCTGACGGATTGGTAACTGTTGACGGTAACCCCGCCAAAGCCAATACCAAACTTAAAGAGGGACAAACGGTTACGGTAAATGTACCCCCTCCCAAAGAACTGAAAGTAGAGGCGGAAGATATAAGCCTTGATATAGTTTATGAGGACGACTGTATGCTTGTGGTTAATAAGCCTCAGGGAATGGTAGTGCATCCGGCGGCAGGTAACTACAACGGAACATTGGTAAATGCGCTTTTAAACCATTGTAAAGACAGTCTTTCTGAAATTAACGGTGTAATACGTCCGGGTATTGTTCACAGAATAGATAAGGATACCTCGGGACTGTTGCTTGTGGCAAAAAATGACCAGGCTCACCTGTCTTTGTCAGAACAGATTAAAGCACATACACTGACACGAGAGTATATTGCTCTTGTTCACGGCAACATCAGACAAGACGGCGGAACTGTTGATGCACCTATAGGCAGACATAACTCCGACAGAAAGAAGATGTGTGTTACAGATAAAAACTCAAAAAATGCCGTAACTCATTATACTGTTTTGGAAAGGCATAACGGATACTGCTTTGTAAAGTGCAGACTGGAAACGGGGCGCACCCACCAGATAAGAGTTCACATGGCATCAATAGGGCACCCCGTAATAGGAGACCCTGTTTACGGACCTAAAAAAAGCAAATTCCCCGAAAAGGCACAATTGTTACACGCCGTAACTGTGGGTTTTATCCACCCCGTAACAAAGGAGTATATGGAATTTAAAACAGAGGTGCCCGATAGATTTAGAAAATATCTGCGAAAGGAAGATTAAAGTATGTTTCACGGACAAAAGGACCTGATTGGTATTAAGCAATTAAGCCGTCAGCAAATTGAAGAGATTTTAGATGTGGCAAAAACTATGAAATTCATTATAAATCAACCTACAAAAAGAACTGTTTATTTGCAAGGAAAGTCCATTGTAACATTGTTTTGTGAAAACAGTACACGAACAAAACTTTCTTTTGAAAGCGCAGTTAAATATATGGGAGGTATGGCAGGAAGCCTTGCTACCTCGACCTCCAGTACACAAAAAGGAGAATCACTACTTGATACAGTAAAAACCATTAACCAGATGGGTACCAACTGTGTAATTATAAGACACTCAATGTCAGGCACTCCCGAGTTTATCGGTAAAAACGTAGATGCCTGTATAATAAATGCAGGAGACGGAATGAACGAGCATCCCACTCAGGCACTTCTTGATATGTTTACCATTATGGAGAAAAAAGGTAAAATAGAGGGGCTTGACGTTGCAATAGTAGGGGATATATACCATAGCCGCGTGGCAAGAAGTGACATTTACGCTCTTACAAAACTGGGAGCAAAAGTAAAAGTTGCGGCACCCCCGACACTGCTTCCGCCCTACATCGAAAAACTTGGCGTTGAAATTTGCGACAGCGTAGATGAAGCAATAAAAGATGTTGACGTGGTTATGGCTCTTCGCATACAGAATGAAAGACAAAAAAGCGGTCTGTTCCCGTCAACTGACGAGTATTCAAAATTCTTCGGACTAAATCACGAACGTATTAAACTTGCAAAACCTGATGCGATACTTATGCACCCGGGTCCTGTAAACAGAGGAGTGGAACTTACTCCCGAACTTGCAGATGGGGAACAATCGGTTATTTTAGAACAGGTTACAAACGGAGTTGCAGTTAGAATGGCGGTTTTAAACTGCTTTTTAGGAGGCACTTATGAACATACTAATTAAAAACGGAACACTTGCAGACGGTAACAAAACAGACCTTTATATTAAAGACGGCATAATTTCAAAAATGGGACAAAATCTTGACCTGTCCGCTGACGTTGTAATTGATGCAAAGGATAAACTGGTTGCCCCCGGTCTTGTGGATATGCATTGCCACCTAAGGGACCCCGGTCAGGAATATAAAGAGGATATTGTAACAGGTACAAAAAGTGCAGTAATGGGAGGTTTCACTTCTGTTGCCTGTATGCCTAACACAACACCTGTTGCAGATGATAAAATAGTAATAAGTTATATTGTAAATAAAGCGAAAGAACAGGCTTATGCCAACGTGTATCCCATCGGTGCAATATCAAAAGGTCTTAAAGGACAGCAACTTGCAGAGATGGGTGATATGAAAGAGGCAGGAGCAGTTGCGGTATCAGATGACGGACGCCCCGTAGAAAATGCCAACTTTATGAAAAATGCAATGGTGTATGCAAACGGGTTCGACCTGCCCGTTATATCTCACTGCGAAGATTTAAGCCTTAAAAATGACGGCTCAATGAACGAGGGCTACACTTCAACTTATATGGGACTTCGCGGAATATCAAGAGCAAGTGAAGAAGTAATGGTAAGCAGAGAGTGTATTCTGGCTGAAACTTATAACGTGCCTGTGCATATTGCCCACGTTTCTACAAAAGGCTCAGTTGAAACAGTCCGCCAGGCTAAAAAACGAGGCGTAAAAGTAACCTGCGAAACTTGTCCTCACTACTTTACATTAACGGAAGAAGCAGTAGAGGGATTTAACACAAATGCAAAAATGAATCCTCCACTTCGTACAAAAGAAGATGTAGAGGCAATTATAGAGGGACTAAAAGACGGCACAATTGATGCTATCGCAACAGACCACGCACCTCACGCCATTGACGAGAAAAACTGTGAGTTCGATTTGGCGCTGAATGGTATAGTGGGACTTGAAACCGCTTTCGGTCTTTCTTACACTTACCTTGTAAAAACAGGGGCTCTTACACTTCCTCAACTGATTGAAAAAATGAGCATAAACCCCTCAAAAATTTTAAGAATAAACAAAGGCGAACTAAAAGAGGGTGCAGTTGCAGATGTATCTGTTTTTGACTTGGAAAAACAATACACAGTAAAAACTGCGGAGTTCATGTCAAAAAGCAAAAACTCACCTTATGACGGATTTGAACTTTACGGAAAAGCAGATACGGTTATAGTAAAGGGCGAAGTAAAAGTGGAAAAAGGAGAATTAAAATGATTGATATATTAATAGAAAAAATTAAAGAAAAGAAAAACCCTACAGTTGCGGGACTTGACCCGAAACTTGATTACGTTCCTTCATATATACTTGATAAATACCCCTCAACCTTTGAAGGTGCCGCAAATGCAATTTTAGAATTTAATAAAGGTCTTATTGATAACCTTTGCGATATCGTTGCCGCAGTAAAACCCCAGTCCGCATATTATGAAATGTACGGCTGGAACGGCGTAAAAGCACTGGAAGAAACTATTGCTTATGCCAAAGAAAAAGGAATGTATGTAATTACAGACGGTAAAAGAAACGATATAGGCACAACTGCAGAAGCCTATTCAACCGCATACCTTGGTGAAACAAAACTTATTGACAGCGAGGCGGCGGCATTTAACTCAGACGGTCTTACTGTTAACGGCTACCTTGGAACAGACGGAATTAAACCTTTCTTAAAAGAGGATAAGTCAATATTCGTACTTGTGAAAACTTCAAACCCCTCTTCAGGTGAGTTGCAGGATAAAAAACTGGAAAACGGCAAAACTGTTTACGAGGAAATGGCAAATAACGTAAACCTTTGGGGTGAACAGTATATCGGCAAATACGGATACTCAAATGTGGGCGCAGTTGTAGGTGCAACATACCCAGAACAAATTACCGAATTAAGAAAAGTAATGCCAAAAGCATATTTCTTGGTACCCGGTTACGGCGCACAGGGCGGTACTGCAAAAGATGTTGCCCGTGCATTTAACAATGACGGACTTGGCGCAATAATAAATGCTTCACGCTCAATTATGTGTGCATATAAAAAAGCGCAGAGTGATGAAAAAGATTACGCATTAGCCGCAAGAGAAGAAGCAATCAATATGCGTGACAGCATTATGGCAGAAATATAATAATAAGGAAGATTAAAATGAAAAAATCTCATATTTGCAAAATTTTAAATATTAATAATCCCGTAGAGGGAATATATGATGTAATTGTTTCATTCCCTGAAATTGCAGAGCCGGGACAGTTTATCCACGTTCTTTGCGGCGGTGACACTCTTCTTCGCAGACCTATAAGTATCTGCGACAGCGGTGACGGTTGGCTTCGCTTTGTGTATCAGGTAAGAGGAAAAGGAACAAAACTGTTGTCCCAGTATAAAGAGGGAGACGAACTTGATATATTAGGACCTTTGGGAGTAGGCTTTAACTTCTCCAAAAAAGGTGACGGCGTTCCCGTTGTTGTGGGCGGCGGTATCGGTATATTCCCACTTCTTAAACTGTCAAAAGCACTGGGAGATAAAACACAAA
>CALDNB010000199.1 GCA_937914775.1 uncultured Clostridia bacterium | reverse complement strand
TCCGTGATGATGGTAAGATAAAAATTGAGGGCTTTGTGGGCAATTCAAATATTTCCCATTCAAACAGAAGTTACCAGAATATGTTTGTAAACGGCAGATACGTAATTAACAGAAATATTGCCTACAGAATTGAACAAGCATACGAAACTACACTTATGCAACACAAATTTCCTTTTTTTGTACTGAACGTAACAATTAACCCTATGTTTATTGACGTTAATGTTCATCCTACAAAGCAGGAAATCAAATTTGCTGACGAGCAGCAGGTAGGAAGTGCCTTTTACTGGGCGGTTAAAGATGCTCTTACAAAAAATGCTGATACTATAAGGGAAGAAATTAAGAAAAATATTTCTTATAAAGTACCCGTAAAAGCAGAAAACAAGCCTAAAAAGCAACAATCATTTGTTGATTACACGCCCGAAATTACTGCAACTACAAATGATAATTACACTTTTCGTTCACCTGTAGCATCAATAAACTACGATGAAATTTTTACTCAAAAAACCCGCGACAAGAATTATAAAATTATTGGACAGATATTTGATACTTACATTTTGATTGAATTTGCGGATAAAATAGTATTAATAGACCAACATGCTGCACACGAGCGTCTTATTTACGAAAAACTTGTAAACGAGGACAGAATGTGCTTAAGTCAGTTGTTGTTATCTCCTGTAGTTTTAACTTTTTTACCAAAAGAGTTTAATGATATTATGGATTATAAAGACGATTTCTTTAAAATTGGTTTTGATTTTGAGGATTTTGGCAGTAATTCACTGCTTTTAAGAAGTGCACCCGATGGAATTGATTCTGCAAGTGCAAAGGATTTTATTTTAGAATGTGCAGAAAAGTTTTCTAAAGGGGACTTTGATACTATGGACAAGGACAAAATGCACACTATTGCTTGTAAGGCAGCACTAAAAGGCAACAGTAAATTAAGCGAAGAAGAAATAGAAGTTTTAATTGATGAACTGATTGAAACGGGCGGAATTAACAGTTGTCCCCACGGACGCCCTATTATGCAGAGTTTTACAAAATACGATTTGGAGAAATTATTTAAAAGGATACAGTGATATGGATTTAATTGTTATTACAGGTCCTACTGCCTCGGGAAAAACCGCTTATGCAGTTTCCTATGCAAAGGAACATAACGGCGAAATAATCAATGCTGATTCTATGCAGGTTTACAAGTATATGGATATAGGTACTGCCAAACCTACGATGGAAGAAAGGGAAGGAATTCCTCACCACATGCTTGATGTTTGTGAGCCCTTTAATAATTTTTCTGTTGCAACATATTGTGAAATGGCGCATAAGTGTATTAAGGATGTTTCCGACAGGGGAAAATTACCAATTTTAGTAGGCGGTACAGGATTATATATTGATTCGGTTGTTAATAATATTACTTTTTCTGACATTCCGTCAGACAAAGAATTCTGCGATTTATTGTATAAAGAAGCATCTGAAATGGGAAATGAATATATTTACAATAAATTACAAATAATAGACAGTGAAGCAGCCGACAAAATTGAAGTTAACGATACAAGACGAATTGTAAGGGCACTTGAGGTTTTTCATACAACAGGTAAAACAATAACGTGGCATAAAGTTCATTCACGGGAAAACCCCTCACCCTACAACGCAAAATTTTACGCTTTTAACTTTGACAGAAATGTTCTTTATGACAGAATTAACAGTCGTGTAGATATAATGATTGAAAATGGTCTTGTAGATGAAGTAGAAAGCCTTGTTAAAATGGGTGTTACAAAAGACTGTACATCTATGCAGGGAATAGGTTACAAAGAAATACTTATGTATTTAGACGGTTTAATTAGTTTTGATTCGGCTGTAGAAATGATTAAGCAGGGAAGCAGACGATATGCCAAACGTCAGCTTACCTGGTTTCGTGCCAACAAAAAAATTAATTGGATAAATGCAGAGGTGTAATGTATATGAGTAAAAACGATGTTAATTTGCAGGACGTATTTTTAAATCAGGCAAGGTTAGACAAAATTCCGCTTACTGTTATTATGATTAACGGTTATCAACTAAGAGGCGTAGTTAGTGGATTTGACAGTTTTACAGTTATCTTGGATTGTGACGGAAAACAAAATCTCGTTTACAAACACGGGATTTCTACAATAGTTCCCCAAAGAAATGTCGTTTTTAATGCTTTGGAAAAATAAAGGAGAAAGTTATGGCTAAATATAAAAAAATACCTATATTTACAATTATGGTACTTATGGCTGTATTTGTTATTATTTTTGCATCATTACTTCGTAAACCTGTTAAAACAGAAGTAATCGGCTATGGCGTTGCAGAAAACAAACTTACTACAGATACTTACATTATAAAAGACGAAACTTTAGTTGCTGCACCTGAAACAGGTATTTTAAACTGCCTTGTAGATGAAAACGAACGTGTTGCAAGATACAGTCATATTGCTACAGTTTTTGTAGGAAACTTTCCCGAAGAATTACAGGTTAAATTGCGTAATATAAATGAAAAAATCAGTAAATTAGAACATAATTTCAATGACAGAAGTGTTTATGTTTCAGAGGTTGCCGCAACTGAAAATGCCATATATTCACGAATTAACAACGTAATCGATGCTGTATATAACAACGATTTATCAGACTCTGTCCAGTATAAAGATGATTTAAACAAGATTATAGGAAATATAAACGGTGAAAAAGTTGCTGACAACACCGAACTTGATTCATTATACAATCAAAAGGCAGAAATAGAGAAACAGTTAAACGGCTCTGTTTCAAATATTTACTCACCTATTTCAGGTTTGTTCAGTTCAAAAGTTGACGGTTATGAAAACTATCTGTCTGCAAAAAATATTTCACTATTTACACCTTCGTACATAAAAGAAGCAAAGGAGCATAAAGAAGGTTCTTATGAAAACGCTGTAAAAGGTCAGCCTGTTGTAAAAGTTTCAAATAATTATCTCTGGTACGTTACGACGGTAGTTGATTATACCTGGGCAGAAAACCTGAAAAAGGGCGATGCTGTCAGCCTTAGATTTCCATCAATATCCGATGATAAATACGATGCAAAAGTTAACTTTATTTCTGACGAGCAAGACGGCGAGGTTGTTTTGGTTATCTCGTGTGAAAAGAACGTAACTAATCTTTTTGGTGTAAGAGAAATTGAAGCAGAGATAATTAAAAACTCATACAGCGGATTTAAAATTTCAAAAGAGGCTGTAAGAATTTTGCCTGACGGTACAAGCGGTGTATATGTTTTAAAAGACAGAGTTGCACGATTTAAAACTGTAGATGTATTGTATAATGGCGAAACCTACGTTATAGCAAGAGAGGATAATTCAATAAGCAATAACGTACTTTTATATGACGAAGTAATATTAAACATTGAAAACATTGAAGACGGAAAAATAGTTAAATAAGGTGATGGTATATGCTTATTGAAGAAAGAATACAAGTTGTAAAATATAACATAGAACAGGCGGCAACTGCATCAGGTAGAAAACCTGAAGATATCTCGTTAATTGCTGTTTCAAAAACAATAGATATTGAAACGGTTAAAGAAGTACATAAATTTGGTATCAATGACTTTGGAGAGAACAAACCCCAGGAATTGCGTGATAAAATCCCCGAAATTCCAGATGCTTCATGGCATATGATTGGAAGACTACAAAGCAATAAAATCAAATATGTTGTAGGTAAAACAAAACTGATTCAGTCAGTTGATAGCATTGAACTGATGGAAAAAATTAATGATTTTGCTGAAAAAACAGATGTTACTCAGGACATTTTAATACAGATTAATATGTCTAAAGAAATCCAGAAAGCAGGAATTGACGAACAGGATATTGATATGGTTTTATCAAAAGCATGTTCTCTTAAGAACATTAGAGTTAAAGGGCTTATGACAATCGGAAGTGCCTTTATGTCAGAGTATGAACTTGAAAAAATGTTCGAAAAATGTAATAATATATTTGTTGACAAAAAGCAAAAAAAATATGATAATATAAATATGGAATATTTATCTATGGGCATGTCCGGAGACTATATGACAGCAATTCGCTGCGGCTCCAATATGGTAAGAATAGGAAGCGGCATTTTTGGTCCCCGTAATTATAATATTTAGGAGGAAAAAGTAATGGGTAATTTTTTTGACAAGGTAAAAAACTTAATTAATTTTGATGGTGACGATGAAGATTATGAACAGGATATGTTTGATGACATTCCCGTTAAATCTAACCCTGAGCCAGAAATCCATGTTAAAAAAGGTAAGGTTGTTAACATTAACACAACTACTCAGTTAAAAGTTGTTGTTGTATCACCCGATTCTTTTGAAGAAGCAAGAGATATTGCAGAACATTTAAAGCAAAAGAAACCTGTAGTTATCAATCTTGAATCAGTTGAAAAAGAAGTAGCAAGAAGAATTATTGACTTTTTAAGCGGTGCAGTTTATGCTACAGAAGGCAACATTCAGAAAATTTCTTCAGGAATATTTTTAGTTGCGCCTTATAACGTAGGCATTATGGGTGATTTTAAAGACGAATTACGTAACAAAGGTGTATTTCCATGGCAGTATTAAGTTTAATCCGCATTTCTCTTTACCATCTGCTTTCAATTGTTAATCTGCTTTTGGTAATTAGATGTATTGTGTCATGGTTTCCAATTGGCTACAATAAGATTATTGAGTTTTTGTATAACATAACTGAGCCGATACTTGCACCTATAAGAAAACTGTTATCAAGAACTTCTTATAACTTATATGTTGATTTTTCACCTGTTGTTGCTTATCTTATAATAACTTTGCTTCAAAGGTTGATTTTGTAAATGGATAAAGAAAATTTACTGAAACTTGCCAATAATAAAGATGAAAAACTTGTAATTTCAAGACTTATTGACACTGCATCTATCACTCACAAAACCAACTACGTCAAGTGTACTAAGTTTTTAAATGGTCGTGAACAGGTACTTGCAACCTATGTATTTAACAGTATGGGCATTGATTACAGATTTTTCGGCGGTTATGACGGATATGAACGTGCAATAGCGGTTTGTTATTCTGAAGAAATGTATCTTGATACATATAACTATCCCGTAAAAATTCTTGATTTAAAAGTAAAAGACGGTGACAAACTAAATCACAGAGATTATCTCGGAAGTATTATGGGATTAGGTATAAAAAGAGAAATGATTGGTGACATAATTGCGGACAAGTTTGGCGCAAAAGTGTTTGTGTTAGATGAAATTGCGGAATATTTAAAGGCACAAATCACTAAAATCGGGAAATTTGGTGCTAAAGTTGAAATTTATGAAATAGGGAATATAATTATTCCCGAAAAGGAATATAAAGATATTTCATTCACTGTAAGTTCACCAAGGATTGACAGTATTGTTTCGGGAGCAACAGGAGTTTCAAGAAGCGAAGCGGCAAACCTTATTTCCGCAGGTAGTGTTTCTATAAACTGGGAAACTGTAGTAAGTCAAAGTAAAACTGTAGAACAATCAAGCATTTTGTCTGTTAAAGGACACGGCAGATTTAAAATTGACAGTATTGGCGGAGTTACTAAAAAAGGCAGAATTTTTATTACTGTCAAGAAGTTTATATAATATGTACAGGAACATTGAATATGTTCCTGTTATTTGCTAATTACACCTTTTAATTATATAGAAAATAATTAACAGCAATGCAAATATTACCGCAACAATAACGAATACAGGCAATAGTGCTACAACACTTTCAAATAATGTTATTCCCGCAATTATTCCCAATGTTATTCCGAGCGCTATACCAAGTATTGTTAACACGATGTTCAGACAGCATCTTTTAAAGCAATCAGTATATGGCATATTATTTTCTCCCCGTTTTTATTTTGCAGTTTATATACTGCACTAATATAATATGGTTTACATAATTTATTTGTTACAGAGGTATGATTTATGAAAGAAAAAATCAAGCAATTGTCAAAAGAAATAGAAAAGCATAATTATAATTATTATGTTCTTGACAACCCTACAATTTCAGACTTCGAATATGATGCAATGCTTAACGAACTTATGGCTCTTGAAATGCAGTATCCAGAGTTTAAAAGCCCTAATTCTCCTACAACTCGTGTAGGAGGTCAGGTGCAGGAAGGGTTTGCAGAGGTTGTTCATAATGTCCAGATGGCGTCTTTGGCAAAGGCGTTTTCTTATGATGAACTTGTTTCCTTTGACCAGTCTGTAAAAAAAGTATGCCCTGATGCAAAATATGTTGTAGAATATAAAATAGATGGTTTATCTGTATCTTTACATTATGAAGCTGGGAAATTAGTTAGGGCTGCTACACGTGGTAATGGTGTAGAGGGAGATGATATTACTAATAATGTTAAAACTAT
>CALDNB010000198.1 GCA_937914775.1 uncultured Clostridia bacterium | reverse complement strand
GAGGATTTTTTAGTATGGCTAACGAGTACGAAATCAAAAAACAAATTTGTGACATTGGGAAACGTATCTATGACAGAAACATGGTTGCTGCAAATGACGGTAACATTTCAGTAAAAATTTCTGACAACGAATTCCTTTGCACACCTACAGGCGTAAGTAAGGGCTTTATGACACCTGATTACATCTGTAAAATCGATGGAGACGGCAAAATCCTTCATGCAAACCCAGGCTTCAAACCATCTTCAGAAATTAAAATGCACTTAAGAGTTTACAAACACAGACCTGACGTTAAATCAGTTGTTCACGCTCACCCAATCTATGCAACAAGTTTTGCTATCGCAGGTATTCCGCTAACACAGCCAATTATGCCTGAAGCAATTATCGCACTTGGCTGCGTACCGATTGCTGAATACGGTACACCTTCAACAGATGAAATTCCTGATGCTGTTGAAAAATACTTACAGTATTATGATGCAGTATTGCTTGAAAATCACGGTGCACTAACTTATTCAGATTCATTACTTGCTGCATACCACAAAATGGAATCAGTTGAATTCTATGCTGAATTGTTATTCAAAGCAAAACAACTTGGCGGACCAAAAGAATTCTCAAAAGAACAAATTGAAAAATTGTATGAAATCAGAAGAAAGTTCAACTTAAGCGGTAAACACCCTGCAGACCTTTGTGCTAAAGTTAATAACGGTAAAGTTTCTTGCCACGGTTGCGGCGGTACATGCAAAGGCGACTGCAAAAGCACAGTAATCGGCAACGCTGATGCTGATTTGGTTTCTGCAATTACTAAAAAAGTTATTGAACAATTAAACAAATAAGGTGATATAGTTGGAAAACGAAAAATTGTCCAATATAGTAGCCGAGGTTTTAAAACAGGTAAGAAACGAGCAAAATAAGAAACTTACTTTGGAAATTGCCGACAAGTTAATTGATGCGGTAAATGAAAAAGCAAAGGAAATGGGCGTAAACGCGGTTTGCGCAGTGTCCAACAGCGAGGGAAACATAATCGCAGTAAAATGTATGGACGATTCTTACATTGCAAGTTACGATATAGCAGTTAATAAAGCCTTTACGGTTACGGCACTTAAAATGTCCACAAAAACTCTTAAGCCTATGGCTCAGCCGGGACAGCCCCTTTACGGAATACAGTTTACCAACAACGGTAAAATTGTTATTTTTGGCGGAGGAGACCCGCTATACCATAACGGTAAAATAGTGGGAGGTCTTGGAGTAAGCGGAGGCACAGAGGAACAGGACACTATTCTTTCAGAGTACGGCAGTAAAATATTTAACAATATATATAAATAAATGACGGAGGTGTAAAAATGGATTCACAGCAAATAGAACTATTGGTAAAACAGGTTCTTGAGGGCATGGCATCTGCATCATCTTCTGCACCAAAAGCAAGTGGGGAAATCCCTGCAAAAACCCGCGTAGCAGTTTTAACAGGACTTGAAAAGGTAGAAATCAAAGAATACCCAATTCCTGAAATCAGCGACGACGAAATCTTGGTTAAAGTAGAAGGTTGCGGTATCTGCGGTACAGATGCTCATGAGTACAAAAGAGATCCATTCGGACTTATTCCTGTAGTGCTTGGTCACGAAGGAACAGGTGAAGTTGTAAAAATCGGTAAAAATGTTAAAAAAGACAGCGCAGGTAAACCTTTAGGCGTTGGCGACAAGGTTGTTACAAGTATGATGTTTGATGACGACCCCGATATTACAATGTATGATTTAAACAAACAGAACGTGGGCAGCGGCGGTGTTTACGGTTTGCTTCCCGATGACGACGTTCACTTAAACGGCTGGTTTGCTGACTACATAATACTAAGAAAGAACTCAGTAGTATTTAATGTAAGTGACTTAGACCTTGACTCAAGAATTTTAATTGAGCCCTGTGCAGTTTTAATTCACGCAGTTGAGAGAGCAAAAACAACAGGTATCCTAAGATTTAACTCAAGAGTTGTGGTTCAGGGTTGCGGACCTATCGGTCTTATCTGTATAGCAGTTCTTCGCACATTGGGTATCGAAAACATAGTAGCAGTTGACGGCGAAGAAAAAAGACTTAACTTTGCTAAAAAGATGGGTGCAGGAAAAACAGTTAACTTTAAAGATTTTAAAGGAATTGAAAATCTTGCAGGTGGCGTAAAAGATGCATTCGGCGGATATTTGGCAGACTTTGCTTTCCAGTGCACAGGCTCACCGGTTGCTCACAGTAACATTTACAAGTTTATAAGAAACGGCGGCGGCTTATGCGAACTTGGTTTCTTTATAAACGGCGGTGACGCAACAATTAATCCCCACTTTGACTTGTGCTCAAAAGAAATCACATTAGTTGGCTCATGGGTTTACACTTCAAGAGATTACGCTACAACATTTGATTTCTTAAAGAGAGCAAAAGGCATCGGATTACCAATTGATGAATTAATTACTCACAAATACAAATTAGAAGAAATTAACGAAGCATATCAAACCAACCTGAAAATGGAAGGTTTAAAGATAGCAATAATTAATTAAGGAGGATATAAAAAATGGCATTAGAAGCATTAGGTATGATTGAAACAAGAGGTTTGGTTGCAGCAATCGAGGCAGCAGATGCAATGGTTAAAGCAGCAGAAGTAGTACTAATCGGAACAGAAAAAATCGGTTCAGGTTTAGTAAGCGTTATGGTTAGAGGTGACGTTGGTGCCGTTAAAGCAGCAGTTGAAGCTGGTAACGCTTCTGCTCAGAGACTTGGCGAAATCATCGCTACACACGTAATTCCAAGACCTCACAGCGACGTTGAGAAAATTTTACCTGCTATTAAATAATAGTGCATTATTAAAAGGACTGTGTCACAGTTAACTGTGACACAGCCCTAGATAATAATGAAAGGAGAGATATAAATGATAATCGGAAAGATTACCGGAAGTATTGTCTCAACAAGAAAAAATGAAAGATTGTTAGGAAACAAATTTCTGATTGTAGAGCCAATGGAAAAAGGTCAGAGTTCCTTTATAGCAATAGATAATGTAGGTGCAGGTATAGGTGAAACAGTACTTGTTGCAACAGGAAGTGCCGCAAGAATTGGCTGCGGTATGGAAGAGGCGCCTATTGATGCGGCAATTGTGGGAATTGTTGACGAAGAAAACTAAACCCTAAAAGGAAGGTAATACAGTGGCAGATATAATTTCTTTAGCAGAACTACTTAAAAAACACGGTGTTGTAGGTGCCGGTGGCGCTGGCTTTCCGTCATATGCTAAATTGAATAAAAAGGCAGATACTGTTATATTAAACTGTGCCGAGTGTGAGCCACTGTTTAAAGTACACAGACAGGTTCTTGCAATGTATGCCAACGAGATTTTGTACGCTTTAGACCAAGTTGCAAAAGCGGTTGAGGCAGAACAGGTAATAATTGCAGTTAAAGATTCATATAAAAACACAATTACAGCCCTGTACGAGCACATTGACAAGTACAAAAATTTCTCTATTAAAAAATTGCCTGAGGTTTATCCGTCAGGTGACGAAGTGGTAACAATTTACGAGACCACGGGAAGAGTTGTTCCTCAGGGACAGATTCCTATTTCAGTAGGCGTTATAGTTTATAATGTTGAAACAATGCTGAATGCGTACTACGTTTTAACAAAGAATAAACCTGTTACTTTAAAATATGTTACAGTTGCAGGTGAAGTAGAAAATCCCCAGACATTTTTAGTGCCTGTAGGTACTGAAATTTCAGAACTGATTGAAGCGGCAGGGGGAGTAACCAGAAAAGACGTGGCTTATTTAAACGGCGGAATAATGACGGGTAACATTACCAAAACCAATATGCCTGTAACAAAAACTACAAATGCAGTATTGGTACTTCCTAAAGACCACGTAGCAATACAAAGAAGGCAAACGAAAACAAGTATTAATTTAAACAGAACGAAAAGTGCATGTTGTCAGTGCAGAATGTGCACAGACCTTTGCCCAAGGTATTTGTTAGGGCAGGACTTACAGCCCCACAGCATTATGTACGGTGCATCAAACGGAAATACAAAGAACGTTGATATATTTGTTAATTCGGCGTTTTGTTCTCAGTGCGGGTTGTGTGAACTGTATTCGTGCCATCAGGGATTATCCCCTAAAATGATGATTAACGTGTTTAAAACTGAGTTGGGCAAAAAGGGTATAAAACCCGAGCCAATAAAGGAAACACCGAAAGTTCATCCTGCAAGAGAATACAGATTAGTTCCCATGGAACGTTTAATTACAAGATTAGGACTTAATGTTTACGATGTTAAAGCACCGATAAACGAGAAAGTCTTTAAACCTAAAAAAGTGAAAATAATGCTTAACCAGCATATCGGCGCACCTGCTGCGGCAGTCGTTAAAACAGGCGACAAAGTAGTTGCAGGTCAGGTAATCGGAGAAGTGGCACAGGACAAATTAGGAGTTAATATCCACAGTTCCATAGACGGTGTTGTTGGTGAAGTTAAAAACGGATATATAATTATAGAAAGGACTGACAGTTAATGGGCAAATCAATAGGTATGATTGAATATACAACTGTTTCTGCAGGTATTAAGGCAGTAGATACTATGGTGAAGACATCAGCCGTTGAGGTTATTGAAGCCCAGGTTGTTTGTCCCGGTAAATACATAGCATTAATCAGCGGTGAGTTAAGTGCAGTAAAAGCGGCAGTTGAAGCATCAGTTTCTTTATGCGGTAACAAACTGATTGACAAGTTTGTTCTTGGAAATCCTCACGAAGCAATCTTCCCTGCAATTTACGGTACGACTCAGGTTGAAAACCCAAGAGCACTTGGGGTATGCGAAACATATTCTGCAGCATCAATTATTGTTGCGGCAGATGTAGCGGCAAAAACCGCTATGGTAGATTTGATTGAACTAAGAATTGCA